>CAUWJA010000046.1:0-8628 GCA_963558905.1 uncultured Eggerthellaceae bacterium | reverse complement strand
TGGTTTTTTTACGGCCGTATTTTCGCCAAAACATGTGAAAAACTTCTGCGAGAACGCGCCCGGGTACGCGGTGGCTGCAGCTGGCTCTCTTCTGGGCATCACCGTGCACGAGGGCAGCGGATACCCCGTAGGGAAGGTGAACACGCTCGATCTATACCCCCTGAGTTTCCGGGAGTTTCTTGTCGCAACAGGGAATCGGGCACTCCGCGACCTTGTCGATGCGGGCGACACAGATCTCATCAACAGCTTTTCAAGCAAACTCGTTCCACTCCTTCGCCAGTACTATTACGTCGGGGGCATGCCGGAGGCGGTGGGCGCTTTCCTCGAACGGGGCCTTCTGGAGGATGTACGTGAGGTGCAGCTCGAGATTCTGCGCGGTTACGAGCGCGACATCTCGAAACACCTCAACAGGACCGAAACTGAGTACGCGCTCGCCGCGTGGCGGTCAATCCCCATGCACCTTGGCCGCGAGAACAAGAAATTCGTGTTTAGTCATATCGCGTCGGGCGCGCGGGCAAGGAACTATCAGTCAGCCATCACCTGGCTCACGCAGGCTGGAATCGCAACGCTCGTCCGACGAATCTCGAAACCCGGCATCCCTCTGCGCCCCTATGCCGACGACACGGCGTTCAAGCTCTTCCTTGTCGACGTTGGACTCCTTGGCGCGATGGCGGGGCTCGGCAAGGAGACAGTTGTCGGGGGCAGTAAGATTTTCGAGGAGTTCAAAGGTTCTCTCACCGAGCAGTACGTCTGCCAGCAGCTCGTATCCGACTGCGGGTTCACACCGTACTATTGGTCAGCTGAGAGCTCGTCGGGAGAGGTCGACTTTCTGGTGCAGGGGCCGAACAGTGTGTTCGCCATTGAGGTGAAGGCCGAGGAGAATCTTAAATCCAAAAGCCTCCGGGCATTCAAGGAGTCCCATTCGGAGATCAGATCCGTTCGCTTCAGTCTTTCCGGGTACCGTGACCAGGATTGGATGAGAAACGTTCCGCTGTACGCGATGTCGAATATGGGGCTATGGAGATAAGGCGAAATGATGGGGTAAGTTGTGCAGCAGGCGCTGTGCAATTGGGAAGAGGGAGGAGAATCATGCTTGCAAACGGTTCTGATTATCTCAACTTGCTCGAGCAGGTGAAAGGTGAGATTGCGACTACTCGTTCCGAGGTTGCGGCGCGGGCCTCTGCGGGCTTGGTCGCGATGCATTGGCGCATCGGCTGCCATCTTAATGAAGAGCGTGAATACGGCACCGGCTTCATAGACTCTTTGTCCAAAGATATTCGTGCGGCATTTCCCGGCATCAAGGGAATGAGTGGGCGCAATCTGCGCTATATGGCGAAATTTGCCCGTGAGGTCAGTTCTGAATTCTGCAGTGCCTACTGCAAAATTCCCTGGGGCCATATCATGAAGCTTCTCGACAAGACCGAACCTGGCGCTCAACGCGAATGGTATCGGCAGGCGATCGTTGAGAACGGATGGTCCCAAACCGTTTTCGATCACCAGCTTGACCTGCATCTTTATGAGTGGCAGGCCCTTTCCGGCAGCGTATCGAACTTCTCCCGCACGCTGCCCGATCCGCAAAGCGAGCTTGCCCAGCAGGCCCTCAAAGATTCGCACGTGTTCGATTTCATCACCGCCAACCAGAGCTACGAGGAACATGAGATTGAGCGGCAGATGGCGAGCTGCTGCGCGCAATGGGCTGGGATCTGATGAGAAGCTTGGGATGCATGGCACCCTTGGACGCACGAGCTACCGCGAGGTTGTGCTGCAGCGCGAGCTTGTCGACGCGGTTCAGGAACGGCTTGCGCAGCTGGAGCGTTGGACCGAGAAGCCGGAGACCCAATCGGTTGTGAGGACCCTCATCCGCGACGAGCTGTACCGGTTTCTGCCCCAGAGCTATCCGGATGAGTCCATTCCGGCCTACAGGGATGAAATCTACGAGTACTTCTATTCGCGAGCGGCATAGCGGATTGTCAGGGCAATTCGGCGGCGGGCTGGGGCGGGGCTGCCTGGCAGATTCGAAACGATAAGGAGAAGACGCGGGCGCGAAGGCGTGAATCTGAATCTGAATCCACCCCTCTTCCAGAAACGGAGTCCGTTTCTGGAAGAGGGGCTTTGCATCGTGCCACAAGATTAACAAAGCGTTAAATCGGAAAACCCATATTCACTTTAATTTGCGCTAGTGCTAAAGTTCGGTTCATCACCTTGAGGTGGCGGTTGACTCCTTTTCCTCTCTCTTGTCGTTTACCGTGTCCCCGAGGTGATTCGTTTTTTTCGGGCGCAATGTCCGAGCAGGCCTTGGAAATCCAGGCGCCGGATGCATGCCATATCCCTGACTGCGTGTTGATTCGCGCTCCGGCGGAGGAGACCGCATTCCATTCACGGATGGCCACGAACGCGCGATTTCTGCTGGAAGACGACGTTCGCGTTCGGCGATCATGAGATGAATCTTTGCCAAAGATGCACCGCTGCGCGTGCGCTATGCGCCCATCTGGCATATGATGCACGGACGAAAACGAACAGCCGGAGCCTTTCGGGCGCCCGGCGGAAACGATATCTGGCGGAAACGATAGGGTAGGTATGGTCGATCAAGAAAAAGTAGAACGCGCGGTCCGCTTGCTGCTGGAAGGCATCGGCGAAGACCCGGATAGGGACGGGCTGATTGAGACGCCGGAGCGCGTGGCCCGCATGTACGCGGAGCTGGCCGGCGGCATGGACCGGTCTGCAGCCGAGCACCTGTCGAAGACCTTCGATGTCTCCGGCAGCGACATGGTCGTTGAGCGCGACATCCAGTTCTATTCTCTCTGCGAGCATCATCTGCTGCCGTTTTTCGGTACGGTTCACATTGCCTACGTGCCCGACGGCAAGGTCGTGGGCCTGAGCAAGCTGGCGCGCACCGTGGAGGTGTTCGCCCGCCGCCTGCAGGTGCAAGAGCGCCTGACCGGCCAGATCGCCGACGCGCTCATGGACGAGTTGGGGGCGAAAGGGGCCATGGTCATGGTCCGCGCCGAGCACATGTGCATGAGCATGCGCGGCGTGAACAAGCCCGGTGCGCAAACCGTCACCATCGCCCGTCGCGGCGTGTTCGCAACGGATGCGGCGCTGGTCGGCGACTTCTACAACGCGGTTCGCTAGCAGGCGCTGGGATGGCCGAAGACCATCATACCTACGACGGCGCCACGGCTTTGCTGGACGCCATCTGGTCGCATCCGCTCTACCGGGAGCATGCGGCGCGCCTGGCGCAGTTTGAGGCGGATCGTCCGTACTGCCGGCACGGCATAGAGCATCTGCTGGATGTGGCCCGCATCGCCTGGATTGAGAATCTTGAGTGCGACCTGGGCTTTTCGCGTGCCGTCATCTATGCAGCCGCACTGCTGCACGATATCGGGAAAGATGAGCAGTACGCATCCCGTCGTCCGCACGAAGAAGCCGGTGCCGAAATCGCCGCGCTCATCTTGGCGGATGTTGCGCCGGCCATGGCTGAAGTCGAGTCCGGTGCTGCGGAAAGCGCTGCGCCGGTCGCTGCGGGCGGCACTGCGTCCGGGGCTCCCGTGCAGCTGAGCCCCGACGACTGCGCCGCCATCGTGCGCGCCGTGGCCGAGCACCGCCGCTGCCCGGAAGGCTCATCGGAGCTTGGCCGGTTGCTCTACCGCGCGGACAAGGCCTCACGCGCCTGCTTCGCCTGCTGCATGCGCGGGTCATGTTCGTGGTCTGAGGAGAAGATGAACTTGAGGATAGGGGTGTAGCCATGCAGGACGCCGTTGCCCGGAAGGCGCCGGTTTCGGTGCCGAAGGATTGCATTCGCATCGTCGATTTGGAGATATTCGCCAATCACGGGGTGTTCCCCGAGGAGACGGCGCTCGGTCAGAAGTTCCTGCTCACGCTTGAGCTGACCGCCGATCTGGCCCCTGCGGGCCGCAGCGACGATCTGGCTGATTCCATCGACTACGGCGCAGTATGCCACCTGGCCGACCGGGTGATGCGCGAAACCCCCTGCAAGCTCATCGAGCGCGCCGCCGAACGCGTGGCTTCGGCCATCCTGGCGGAGTTTCCCGCCGTGGAGCACGTGTTGGTGGAGCTTAAGAAGCCATGGGCTCCCATCGGGTTGCCCGTAGCCTACGCCTCTGTGGTCATCAGCCGTTCCCGTTGATGGATGCCGATTCGCCGTCCTGGTTCTTTTTCGGCAGCGGGAACACTTCCGATATCACGATGGCGCCGAAGATGAGCGCGAAACCCGCAAGCAGTTGCAGCGTGACCTCTTCGCCATAAAGCAGCACGCTGAATATCACGCCGAATACGCTTTCAAGCGAAAGCAGCAGCGCGGCCTGTGACGGGGTCACGTGCGCCTGCCCGACATTTTGGAACACCATGGCCAGACACGACGCGAACACGATCAGATATCCCAGCTCCATGAAGAAGCCGAATGTGAAGGCGCTTGCCTGGGGGAGGGGTTCGGTTGCAAGGCCCACGCCTATGCCCAGCACGCCGCTGACCGCGATTTGGATTATGGTGATGGTCATGATCTCATGCCGTGTTGCCAGCACCGCCACCAGCACGATGTGGATGGCGAAAAAGACTGCGGACAGGATGGTGATGGCATCGCCCCACTGCATGCTCAGATTGCCGTCCTTGAGGGCAACAAGCCCCACGCCCGCAATGCACAGCACCGCTGCGATGATGTTGTACGGCGTAGGCTTGCGGTGCGCCACCGCCCAGTAGATGAACGGGACCATGACGCAGTACGTGGCCGTGAGGAACGCGTTTTTGCCGGGTGTCGTATCGGTGATGCCCACAGTCTGCAGCCAGAACCCGACGAACGAGGCTATGCCCAGCAGCGTGCCTGCAACCAGGTGGCTCATATCCAGGTTGCGCGCCAGTTTCTTCCAGAACACCGCTATGAGGATGAGGGCCGTGCCCGTGAAGCGCATGCCCATGAGCCATGCGGGCGGCACGGCGTCCACGGCTCCCTTGGTGACCACGAACGACAGGCCCCACATCACCGTGGCTATGACTATGAGCAGTTTGTAGAAGAGCGGGGGCAGGGTTTTCGCCATGCTCGGCAGCTCCTTTCAGGTGCGGGGTGTGCGGCGTGACAGCTGCGGCAGGGCTTCGCTTACCACGATGCCGCACGCGATCAGGGCGAAGCCCAGGAGAAGGCGTCCGGTCATGACATCGCCCAGAAGCAGGATGCTGAAGAGGACGCCGAAAACGCTTTCAGTGGCAAGCAGAAGCGATCCCGGGGCGGCCGCCACACGTGTGAGGCCGATGTTTTGCAGCAGCAGTGCGGCGCAGGATCCGAACAAGACCAGGTAGGCGATGTTGGAGATGGTTCCGGGTGTGAACATCTCCGGGGTGGGCGGTGCTTCGGTTGCGGCCGCCCAGATGCCTGCGAGGATTCCGCAGACCAGGAACTGGATGGCCGTGAGGGCCGCCATGTCCCGCCCGTCGGCGAATTTCGCGACGAATGCCAGATGCAGCGCAAGAAAGAGAGACGAGAGCAGCGTGATGGCGTCGCCGAATCTCAGGGCGAACCCTTCGTCTGCGTTCTGCTGCGATACGAACCAGATGCCGGCAATGCACAGCGCTGCGGCGGCCAGGTTGAAGCGCGTGGGGCGCTGGCGCGAGATGGCCCACGAGATGAATGGGACGAAGACGCAGTAGGTGCCCGTCAGAAATGAGCTTTTCGAGGCGGTGGTGTCGGTGAGCCCGGTGGTGTTCAGGCAGTAGGCGAAAAACAGCAGCATCCCCAGGAAGGCGCCTGTCGCCCAATGCGAGGCGTCGAAGGAGCGGATCAGGCGCGGCAGAAGGATGATGCCCAAGATCAGGCCGGCGCTGAAAAACCGGATGGCGACCAGCCATGCCGGCGGGAACGCATCGACGGTGTCTTTGATCACTACGGTGCCCATTCCCCAGATGGCGGCCGCAAGCAGCAGCATGGCCTTGTAGGTCCACGGGGGCAGGGTGATATGTCGAAGCATTGCCATAGAGCCGTATTGTAACGCGGCTGGCGGAAAGCGTCAGTCCAGGGTGAGGCCGCGAGGGCTCCGCGTTTTGGGCAGGGCGGCGCTTCAGGCGTCTAAACGGGCCAACCGTGCGGCAAACCAATCGAACACGGTTTGGGCGCTTCGTGACAGTGGGAGCGCGCTTTGCGTCAGGGCGGCGATTTCCCATGTGAATTCGGGGCCTTCGAGCGGAATGGCTACGATGCCGTCTTGACAGAATCGGCTGATGCGATGTTCGGGCACGACGCACGCCCCCTTGCGTCGCACTACCTGATCGAGGATGAGATGGTAATCGTGCCAATCGAAAGACATTCTCAGGTCGAGGTCGTGCTCCTCGGACATCCTGATGAGCGCGGAATCGAGGGGAAAATCCTTCGATAGTCCGAACCAGGTGAGGCCTCGGAGGCTTTGGATCGAGCGGGTTTCCTCTTGGGCAAGGAGCGACTCATGGACGGCGGCGAACAGCGAGACCCGTGCAAGGGAAGTGCAGGTGACCTGCGGATTCGCTATCGGCCCGACGATGAGCGCGATATCCTCTTTCCCTTCGACGACGCATTGCTCGGCCAGCGACGGCTCGATTGCGTCGATTTCAAGTTGGATGAGCGGGTGCTCCCCGTAGAATTCTTCTACAAGTTCGTCGAACGGTATGGATACGAGGACGCCGTATGCGACGCAAAGCCGTACCGTTTCCTTCGTTTTCGCCGTTGCATTGCAGAGCGCCTGGATATCTTCGTAGGTATTGAGCAGCTCAACCGCTTTGGGGTAGATTTCGTCGGCGAGCTCGGTCGGCTCGAGTCCCTGCGGATTGCGGATGAACAGATCCTGCTTAAGCTCCGTTTCCAAGCCTCTTAGTATTTGGCTGAGGCCTTGCCTGGTGAGATAGGCGCGCTTTGCCGCTTTGCCCACGGTTTTCGTTTCGTATGCCAGCCGGAAACACTGAAGGCTGCGTATGTCCATCGGGTCCCCTCGAATCGTCGTGCGCTGCATTCCCCCTGATGCATGATCAATTATAGCAAGGAGGTTTTCGCCCGACGTCGGCTTGCGCATTGGGCGAAAGCAAGCATTGCGGGGCTGCCAGGAATCGTTTCTTCTCCGGGATTTCGCGCCGTGGTTCCATAGTTGATGATCGCGCGGATGCAGATGGGAGGCACCGCGAGGGTCGATCGAGGGAATCCGTGGGGACACGGTATCGAAAGGGGAGCCCATGGCAGAGAAGACAGGGATATCTCGAAGGAATTTCTTGCAGGGGTTGGCCGTTGGCGCAGTCGGCGCTGGCGCGCTCGCGTTGGGAGGATGCGGGGGGACGCCCCAGACGAACTCGTCGTCGGAGAATGGCGCCGAGGCGGGTAAGGGCTCGTCCTCCGCTGTCGTTTCGGAGCTCAATCCCCAGGACTACGACTACACCTCCAATTCCATTGACGATTTCAGCAAAACGACGCTGTTCTCCGATTGGCAGCTCGGTCCGATCACGTTGCATCATCGCATGGTGAAATCGGCGGCATTCCAGCTGGCATTCATGAAGAACGATCCGGATGAGTACATCAACTACTACGCCCGCATGGCCAATGGCGGCGTAGAGATGATCTGGATCGAGGACTTCGCCAACATCTGGGATTTCACGGCCAGCCCGCTCAAACAGGACTATGCCCTCTACGATGTGAAGGGGCTGTTGGATACGCTTCATGCGGCAGGCGCTCACGTGGGCTACCAGTTCGACACGATGGGGTCGCCCATCGGGCCGCTCGACTTCACCGAGAACTTCATCGGAAAGTATTCAACCGATGAGGTCCGCGAATGGGAGCAGGTGATCATCGGAATTGCCAAGCGGCTGCATGACGATGGGTTCGATGCGTTCGAGTTGAATTTTGCAGCGAACAACGTCGGCCAATCGTTCTTGTCCCGCGCTCGCAACGATCGCACCGACGAGTACGGCGCCCAGTCGCTCGAAAACCGCACGCGATTCGCCGTTGAGGTGATCAAGGGCGTCAAGGAGGCATGTGGCAAGGACTTCATCGTGCAGGTGCTGATCAACGGCATCGAGGCGAATGATGTGTCTCTCGGAGCCGACTCCCTGTACACGTCGATTGAGGAGACGAAGGCAATCGCCCAGATTCTTGAACAGGCCGGAGCCGACAGCCTCCACGTTCGCCTCGGACCCTGCGGACAGCATATTGCTCAGTTCGCTAGCGAGCTGTATTTCGCCGTTCGGGGCCTTGAAGGGTCGAACGGATTCGGCAATCGCTTCGATTTCTCGCGTCACTTCCAAGGCAAACTGCGGGCGAACCATTCAGGATGCGGCATCATGATCGATGTTGCCAGCGAGATCAAGAGTGCCGTGTCTATTCCTGTGGGTGCAGCAACGTACATGGATCCGGCGCAGGCCCCTGACTACTTTGAGGAAGCGCTTTCCGAGGGCAAGCTCGACTTCCTCGTAATGAATCGGCCTCTTTGCGTCGATCCTGAGTATGTGAACAAGCTGCGCGAAGGGCGCATCGACGAAATTGCTCCGTGCACACGCTGCCTGCATTGCTTCTACGATGCCGATAAGGATGGGAAGCTTCTCGAACACTGCCGTGTGAATGCGGCGAATTGGCGCGCTTACGGCGAAGATATGCCCGAGGGATATGAG
>CAUWJA010000045.1:0-8824 GCA_963558905.1 uncultured Eggerthellaceae bacterium | reverse complement strand
AAACGGGTGCTGCTGAAAATCCGCAGGCAGAAGCGCTGCTGTCCGACGAAGGCTTCATCCAGGCCGCCCAGACGGCGTTCAGCATCCTGGGCGCTTGCTTTCTGCAGCAGCCCGACGAACCCATTGCGCAGCAGGCCATCGCCGCTTTGCGGAGCATGGATGTCGCCTGCGACTGGCCTTTCGGGTCCGATGCCGAGCGTGCGCGTGCCGCCCAGCTGCTCTTGGAGGGGAAGGCGGAGGATATCCATGCGCTGCGCATCGAATTCACGCGCATGTTCCGCGGGCCTTCTGCGCTGCCCGCGCCTCCATGGGGTTCGGTGTACATGGACCGCGATCAGGTCCGTTACGGGTGCACGTGGCTCGAGCTGCGCGCATGGATGCGCAATCATCTGATTGCGAGCCTCTATGAGGAGAAGGAGCCCGAAGACCAATTCGGCCATCTGCTCATGCTGTGCTCCCAGGTCGCCCAGGCCCGCCCCGACCTTCTGTGCGAGCTTCTGTCCGACCATGTGCTGACGTGGGCCGACCATTACCTCGACCTCTTCGACGCGTCGGTTGAATCTCCGACGTATGCGGGGGCTGCCGTTCTGACGCGCGCGACTCTTGCCGATGTGCGCGGATTGCTGGGGCTTGAGCCTGCCGTCCGCCGTTTCTACCGCTAGGCGCCTGCAATGGACATGGGGGGATTCTCGGGAGATTCGCTGGCGGTGTTCACGGCGGTTTCGTCGTCGTCCGCGGTTGCATTCGCCTGCCTTGCGGCGGTCATCTTGATGTGCCGGACGTCGGAGTTCGTGGAGCGGCTCAACCATCTGCTCGCCGCCCCGCTTGCGCTGTGCTGGCTCGGATTCATGGCGGCTGCCACCCATCTGGGCACGCCGGCCAATGCGCTGCATGCTGTGTCCGGCATCGGGCGCAGCCCCCTGTCCGATGAGGTCGTCGCGGCGGTCGCGTTCCTGTTCTTCGCCGGTGTGTACTGGCTGTATTCGTTCAGGGTCAAGCCGAATGCCATCGTGTCCAAGGTGCTGCTGGCATGCTCCATCGTCTCCGCGGCTGCGCTTCTGGGTTTCATGGCCACCGCCTATTCCGTTCCCACGGTGCTTTCGTGGGATACATGGAGGACGCCCGTCAACCTTATCCTGACGGCGTTGTTCGCAGGTCCGTGCTTGGCGGCCGCCACCCTCCAGGCGGCCGTCTTCGAAGAATCGCGCGCCGGACATCGCATCCCTTGCAGGGTGCGTTCGGTCCAGATCGCATTGGCGGTGGCGTCGCTGGTGTTCCTGCTGGCGGGCACGGTGTTCCTGTTCGGGCATGCGGCGTTTCTTGAAACCGTTTCCAACAACGTCATGACCGCATCCGAGCTTGTGCCGGATTACGGGGCGAACATCCTGTTCCATGTACTGCTCGGCGTTGCGGCATGCGTGATGCAGGCGGCGGCTTTGAGGATGCCCGCCGAATCGCGCATGGCTTTGGTGCTGCACGTCTGCGCCGCTGCAGCCATCCTGCTGGCGGCTCTTCTCGTGCGCTTGCCGTTCTATGCCGCCTATCTGTCGGCGGGATTCTGATTTTGCGGTTCTGCCGAGCGCGCCGATCCGTTCCTTCGACCATGCCGTATAATCCGCGGCAGAACAGGGGAGCCCGTGCCAAGCGGGCTGAGAGGAGGCTTGCCGCCTCGACCCTAGGAACCTGCCATGGATAATGCCAGCGAAGGGAGTTCACCCATGACCATGACGCAGATAGATTCTGCGCGTGCGGGCGTCATCACGCCGCAGATGCGCATCGTTGCAGAATACGAAGGCCGCGACCCGGAGTTCATCCGCGAAGGTGTGGCCGCCGGCCGCATAGCCATTCCGGGCAACATCCACCATACCGCGCTTTCGCCCCATGGCGTGGGCGAGGGCCTGCGCACGAAAGTCAACGTCAACCTGGGCATCTCCGGGGATTTGGCCGATGAGGCGATGGAATGGGCGAAGGTGGAGGTTGCCCATGAACTGGGCGCCGAGGGCATCATGGATTTGTCCAACCACGGCAAGACGCAGGCCTTCCGCCGCCGTCTGGTGGAGAATTCGCCTGCCATGATAGGCACCGTACCCATGTACGACGCCATCGGGTATCTTGAAAAAGCCCTGATCAGCATAACGGCTCAGGATTTCCTCGATGTTGTTCGGGCCCATGCCGAAGACGGGGTCGATTTCGTCACCATCCACGCCGGCATGAACCGCCGCGTCCTGGATTCCTTCAAGGAGACCGGCCGCCTGATGAACATCGTGTCCCGCGGCGGATCGCTGATCTTCGCCTGGATGGAGGCGACGGGCAATGAGAATCCCTTCTACGAATTCTACGACGAGGTGCTTGAGATCCTCCATGAGCATGATGTGACCATCAGCATCGGAGACGCCATGCGCCCCGGCTGCACCTTCGACGCCAGCGATGCCGGGCAGATCGCCGAGCTCATAGAGATCGGCAAGCTCACGCGCCGTGCGTGGGATGCCGGCGTTCAGGTCATGGTGGAAGGTCCCGGGCATATGGCGCTTGATGAGATCGCCGCGAATATGAAGCTTGAGAAGCGGCTGTGCCACAATGCTCCGTTTTACGTGCTCGGTCCCCTGGTGACCGATATCGCGCCCGGTTATGACCATATCACGGCCGCCATCGGCGGGGCGGTGGCGGCTTCGTCGGGCGCCGACTTCCTGTGCTACGTGACCCCGGCGGAGCATCTGCGCCTGCCGGATGTCTCCGACGTTCGCGAGGGGCTGGTGGCAACCAAGATCGCCGCGCATGCCGCCGACATCGCCAAGGGCATTCCGGGAGCGCGCGATGCGGACAACCGCATGAGCGATGCGCGCCGCCGCGTGGACTGGGAGGAGATGTTCTCGCTGGCCCTGGACGAGAAACGTGCCCGCGAGTATTTCGAAAGCGCCCCGCCGTCGAACGAAGGGACATGCACCATGTGCGGTAAGATGTGCGCTGTGCGCACGGTCAACACCATCATGGACGGGCTGACCATCGACCTCGATGCTCAGTAGCCGATGTGCGCACGGAACCGTGCGATGAGAGGGGAGAGGGTTGCGTGATGGTTCTGTCGGAGGAAACGATCCGGGCGTATGTCGGCATCCTCGAGGAGGAGCTGGTGCCTGCGATGGGGTGCACCGAGCCCATCTGCATCGCGTACGCGTCTTCGATCGTCGGGTCGGTGCTGGGCAGGGTGCCTGAGCGCATCGACGTGCAGCTGAGCGGGAACCTGATCAAGAACGTCAAAAGCGTGGTGGTCCCCGCAACCGGAGGGCTGCGCGGCATCCAGGCCGCCATCGCCGCCGGCGTCCTTTCAGCCCGGCCCGACCTGCAGCTCGAGGTTCTTTCCGTCTTGCGCCCCGAGGACGCGCCGCGGCTGCAGTGCATCCTGGAGGATGTCCCCATCGAAGTCAATGAGCTGGACAGCGGCCGCATTCTGGATCTGGTGGTGGAAGGTTTCGCCGGCGGGCACTGTGCCCGCGTTCGCATTGCGGACCGCCACACCAACGTGATCGAGGCCGCTTTTGACGGCGAGCCCGTTTCCGGATTCGCCGTTCCGCACGGCTGTGCAGCCTCCGCAGACGCCGTGTCCGGTGCCACCGTGTCCGGCGCCGCCGTCTCCGATGCCTCCGCTTCCGGCAGGCGCGCGCTGCTCAACGTGGAGGACATCGTCACGTTCGCCGACGAGGTTGATCTGGACCTCGTGCGCCCCCTGCTCCTTCGTCAGGTAGAGCTCAACATGGCCATCGCGCGCGAGGGTCTGCGCGGAGACTGGGGCGCGCGCATCGGCAAGCTCCTGCTGCGTGACGGCGATACCGACATCCGCCGCAGGGCCCAGGCATATGCCGCAGCGGGATCGGATGCCCGCATGAGCGGATGCGAACTGCCCGTATGCATCCTTTCCGGCAGCGGCAACCAGGGCATCACGGCATCGGTCCCCGTTGTCGTGTATGCGCAGGAGATGGGTGCCAGCGAAGACGAGCTGCTTCGCGCCCTGCTCGTGAGCGACTTGGTGTCCATCCATCAGAAGACGGGCATCGGCTGCCTGTCCGCATATTGCGGGGCCATCAGCGCGGGCTGCGGCTGCGGCTGCGGGATCTGCTATCTCAACGGCGGGCGGTTCCGCGAAATCGCCCATACGCTGGTCAATGCCGTGGCCATCCTGTCGGGAACCATCTGCGACGGCGCGAAGGCGTCGTGTGCCGCCAAGATAGCCATGGCGGTCAGCGCCGGCATCATGGGCTATGAGATGTTCCAGGCCGGCGACCAGTTCCGCGGCGGAGACGGCATCGTGGCCAAGGGCGTCGAGAACACCATCAGCAACATCGGGAAGCTGGCGCGGCAGGGCATGGGGGAGACCGACAAAGAGATCATCCGCATCATGCTGGGGAAATCCTGATCTCCTGCCGCGCCGGAAGGTCCGTGTCTGCAACCGGGCTCTAGTACACCATGCCCATGGCTTCGCGCACCTCTTGGAGGGTGGCGTCGGCTATCGCATTGGCGCGCTTGTTGCCGTCGTGCAGCACGTCTTTGATGTAGTCCATGTCCGCGGCGAACGCGGCGCGGCGCTCGCGATGGGGGGCCAGGAAGTCGTTGACGCTCTGGGTGACGTAGGCTTTCAGGGCTCCGGCGCCCGCATCGCCGATCTCTTCGGCGATTTCGACCTCGCTGCGGCCCGTGCACAGGGCGGCGGTGGTCAGCAGGGCGGAGACGCCGGGGCGGTTCTCCTTGTCGAACGTGATTGTGCGCTCGGAGTCCGTCGGGCTTTTCTTGATGCGTTTCGCGGTTTCCTCGGCGGTGGCGGAGAGCATGATGGAGTTGCCGTAGCTCTTCGACATCTTGCGGCCGTCCAGTCCGGGGATCTCGATGGCGTCGGACAGGATGCCTTCGGGTTCGCGGAACACATTGCCGTAGCGGTTGTTGAAGCGGCGGGCGATCTGGCGCGTCACTTCGATATGGGGCAGCTGGTCTTTGCCCACGGGCACGATGTTGGACTTGCAGAACAGGATGTCGCAGGCCTGGTGCACGGGATAGGTGAGCAGAAGGCCGGTGAGTTCATGGCCGCTGGCTTCCATCTCGGATTTGACGGTGGGGTTGCGCTGCAGCTCGGCTTCGGTGACCAGGCTCAGAAACGGCAGCATGAGCTGATTGATGGCCGGCACGGCGGAGTGGGTGAAGATGATGGTCTTCTTGGGGTCGATGCCTGCGGCCAGGTAATCCATGACCATGTTGTAGACGTTGTCCTGGATGCGGTCGGTGGTGTCGCGGTCGGTGATGACCTGGTAGTCGGCTATGAGCACCAGGGAATCCACGCCTGCGTTCTGCATGGCCACGCGATTCATGATGCTGCCGAAGTAATGTCCCAGATGCAATCGTCCGGTGGGGCGGTCGCCGGTGAGCATGCGGTAGTTCGCGGCATTGTCTGCGATGTCGGCGCGAATGGCGTTGCTTCGCTTGAGGCTGGCCTCGAAGCTTCCTTCGTTGGACATGGGGCACCTCTCTATCTTGATGTGCGGAAATAGCGGTTGAAACGAACGATAGCCATGGTACCACGTTACGGTCGCGGGACGGCGCGCAAGCGCATCGGGCGGCCGCTTGTCCGGGAAAGGAGTTTTCGTCATGCCCGTCCAAGGTTGCGCCCGAGCGCTGCTGCGGCTGCTATAGTTGTCGCCATGAATGCATACACCACCATCGAAGGCCGGGCAACGGCCGAAATCGAAGAGAAGAAGAGCCGCTTCATAGCGAATCTCGCCCATGTGGAAACCGAAGAGGAGGCGCTTGCCTTCCTCGAGGAGATACGGGCCGCGAATCGCATGGCCCGCCATAACGTCTATGCATATGTGCTGCGCGAAGGCGGAGCGGGCGCAGCGGGCCGGGTGCGGTATTCCGATGACGGGGAGCCGCAGAAGACGGCCGGTCTTCCCACGCTCGAGGTCATCACGCATGCGGGTTTGACCGATGTCATCGCCGTGGTCACGCGGTACTTCGGCGGGATCCTGCTCGGCACGGGCGGGCTCGTCCGCGCGTATACGCAGGCCACGCAGGCAGGCATCGAGGCGGCAAGGCAGGTGGTCGTCTCCCGTTGCGTGGATGTGCGGATCCATGTCCCGTACCCGCTGTACGACCCCATCGTGCGTTTGGCGGCCGATGCCGGTGCGAAAACCGTCGACACGCAGTTCACCGATGCGGTGACGCTTGTCCTCCGCATGCTTGACGGCACGCAGGGGCCTTTGCTGGACGGTTTGACCGAGCTGATGCGCGGCGCCGATGGCGTCACCGTCTCAGAGCCCTTCGATGCGGCGTTCTAGTCGGCCATGCTGAAGCTCAACGTGCTGGCAAGCGGCAGCAGGGGCAATGCCGCCATAGTGGAGGATGCCGAGACGGGCATGGGCATCCTGATCGATTGCGGGGTGACCAAGAAGGCCTTTCTCGAGGGTTGCCGCAGCTGCGGCTTCGATCCGTCGGGGCTTCGGGCCGTGCTGGTCACCCATGAGCACACCGACCACACCAAGGGATTGGGCGTGGTGCTGCGCGGGCTGGCGAAGCTGGGTGTCGAAGGTCTGCCCTTGATCACGGGGGCGAAGATCTGCTGCGCCAGCAAGGACATCGCGGCCGTCGAGGAGCTGTGCGACGTGCGCCCCGGGCTTGCGGATGGGGCGGAGTTCGCCGTAGCCGGCACGGCCCTGCGCGTCCGGGTGTTTCGCACATCGCACGATGCGTCGGAATCCTTCGGCTTCCGCATTTCGTGCGAAGATGGCGACACGCTGGGCTTCATGACCGATACGGGCGTTGTCACGGGCGAGGCCCATGATGCGCTTGCGGGCTGCAGGCTGCTTGCGCTGGAGGCCAACCACGACCTCGCGATGCTCGATGCTGCGCCGTATCCCTGCAGCGTCAAGCGCCGCATCGCTTCCGATTCGGGCCATCTATCCAACGGCCAGTCCGCCGACGAGCTGGCCCTCCTTGCCCATGACGGGCTCGAAACGGTGGTGGCCATGCATATCTCCGAGAACAGCAACGATTACACCCTGCCCCGGCAGGCGCTTCAATCGGCTCTGATCGCGGCAGGCAGCAAAGCTGCAGTGCAATCGGCGTTCCAGCACCGCCCCATCAGCGTGCGCTGATGTCCCGGCGCGGCCTTTCTGCACCGTTTCCCGCGATCCGAAGGCGGTGCTGCCGGCTCAGAGTTCATCGGTGTCAAGCCAGATGGTGAACGGACCGCGGTTCACCAGGGAGACATCCATCATGGCGCCGAAGATGCCGGTCTGCACGTCGCCCGTATCCCTGCGCACCAGTTCGGCGAAGTATTCGTAGAGTTCCCGGGCGGCATCGGGGGCTCCAGCTCCGGCGAATGATGGGCGGTTTCCCTTCTTGCAGTTCGCATACAGCGTGAACTGGCTGACAACCAGCACCTGGCCGCCGATGTCGGAAAGCGAGAGGTTGGTCTTGCCGTCCGCGTCCTCGAAGACGCGCATTTTGGAGATCTTGCTCCACAGCTTGTCGGCCTGCGCGGCCGTGTCGCCGTGGCCGACGCCCAGAAGCACCAGCATGCCCCGGCCGATGGACCCTGTCGTTTCGCCTTCCACCGTCACCGATGCTTCGCTGACGCAT
The DNA here is from genome assembly GCA_963558905.1 of uncultured Eggerthellaceae bacterium. Taxonomy (GTDB): domain Bacteria; phylum Actinomycetota; class Coriobacteriia; order Coriobacteriales; family Eggerthellaceae; genus Slackia. The sequence continues at coordinate 1,204 of CAUWJA010000045.1, read as the reverse complement.
TGGATCAAAGCGCGCATCGCGCCTCCTTTTTCTCTGGACTCCGGGCCGGCTGCGCGTCCGGAAGCCCGATTTCTGATACGCTTCAGCTGCGCGGGCTGAAGCAGATTGCCGAGATCCGCGCAGGTTGATTGTCCCGCCGACCATTCTATCCGATGCGGCATCGCATGCGATGGCATGCTGCGGCCGATGACGCGCGCGAAACGTGCCGCGTGCTTGCGGATGGGATGCGCCCGGTTCCGTTCGGAAGGTTGCAGCCATGGCTGAGCTCAAAGCTATCTTGTTCGATAACGACGGCACCATCGTCGACACCCACGACTTGCTGTTGGCGACGTTTCGCCACACGGTGCGTACGGTGCTCGGACGCGATATCCCTGCAGAGGTGCTGATGGCGAAGGTGGGTCTGCCGCTTGATACCCAGATGTGGGATTTCACCGACGATCCCGCGGTGCATGAGGCCCTGACCGCCGAATTCCGCAGGTACAACGCCACGATCCATGATGAGATGGTGACGTTGTTCGACGGGGCGGCCGAAACGCTTGCGGCGCTCCATGCGGGCGGCTTCAAGTTGGGCGTGGTCACTTCGAAGCGCCATGCTGCAGCCCGGCACGGCCTGGAGCTGCTCGGCGTCATGCAGCATTTCTCCTGCTTGGTGGGTGCCGATGATTTCCCTGAGCATAAGCCTCAGCCGGGACCTGTTGCGCACGGTGCCGAATTGCTCGGGGTTTCCCCCGCCGAATGCCTGTACGTGGGCGACAGCCCCTTCGACATGCAGGCGGGCGGCGGCGCGGGATGCGCTACGGTCGCGGCGCTGTGGGGCATGTTCCCTGAAGAGGTGCTGCGTGAACAGCATCCGTCATTTGTCTGCGAGCGCTTCGCCGACGTGCTCTCCATCGAGCCTGTGGCTGCGCGATTGGGCTAGCGCCCGGCGTCAGCCCAGTCAGCCCGGTCAGCCCGGCACCTGCTCCGTTCGGGTCAGCGCCAGGGGTCGCGTTCGAACAGCGGCTCCGGTTCGGGCCTGCGATCGGAGTAGGGGTCGTATCCGTCATCATCCTCGTTTGCGGGGCGAAGGTACGGGCTGCGGGATGCCGCGCAGTCCGTGCGCGGCGATGCGGGTTCGAGGGCGGTGCGCTTTGCGGCATCCGCCTGCTGTGCGGTCGTTTCGCCGTCGCGTACGGCGGCTGCGGGCTTTTCGTCTGCCATGCGG
>CAUWJA010000044.1:0-8834 GCA_963558905.1 uncultured Eggerthellaceae bacterium | reverse complement strand
CACGTTGCGGCAGCCTTCTGAAACGACCCTAGGATACCGCATCCTGTGCTGAACAAGGATAGTCGGGCATTATCAACTCAATCACAACCGACACGAAGACGTTACCGCACGGAAAATCGCGCCGCGGGCTTCCCGCCGGCGCAGCCTTTATCGACGGACGCGCTCCTCGACCGGGATGAATTCGATGCCGTCATAGCCGAAGGCTGCAGGGCCGACGATGGCAAGACCTTCCGGCGATCGCCACTGCTGCGCGCACGGGATGCCCAAAACGACAGCACGGCATCCGTATTTCAGCGCTTCACCGGTGATGGGCTGGAAGGTTTCAGAATCGAACATGGCGATCAGGTCGGGGGCCGTGCATACCACTTCCCCATCGACTTCCGCGATGAGGTATTCGTTTTGGAACCGGACGGAAAGCACCGACCCCTTGCTGGCATCCAACCCGCTCATGCGCACCAATCCCCGGGCGAAACCGCCCACGGTCCTGCGCTCCACATCATCCACTTTGCCGCGGAACAGCTCGACCGCCCCAAGCAGATCGATAAGCTGCGCAATCGCATCGCAGCGGGTCTTGCGCGCCTCACGGAGGATGCGTCCGATGTTCTCGCAAAGCGTATAGGTTCCGGGCACGCTGTTGGATTTCGCCTGCGCGCCGGTCATGTCATAGCACGCCACGGAAATGTTCCCGCCCATCATGACGGTTGCACCGCGGCACAGATCCTCACCCATCTTGTTGGTGGCCGCGCGCACCACCATGCGGTTGCCGCGTTCGTCGGCGATGCCTATGGGGGACGCATCCTGACCGTACATGGACCACGTCACCATCTGCAGTTCGGGGAACGCCCTGCCCATTCCATCGGCGTCGAGCAGAGGGATGCCGCGCTGGGCTGCGGGAAGCATGGGATGCAGCGAATTCCATCCACCGGCCTCGGAGGGAAGCAAGGCATCGAACCCGTGGCCCACTTCAGCCTCGAGGGCATCGAGGGCATACGCCGGTTCGGGACCTGCAGGCACCTTCTCGACCAGGACGGTAGGTGCACCAAGGCCCATGGATACCGCAACGCGCGCATCATCGGGCAGCTCATCAAGGGTCAGAAGCTTCATGGGGCCGTACTCGGCCACCATCTGCTTGGCGATAAGGATGCCCACATAGGGGTTTCCGCCGCCACCCGACGCCATGACTGCCGCACCGACGGCGATGTCTTCGACTTCCTGCATTCCCAATTCACGCATCGATATACTCCATTGCTCCATTGTGCTAAAGCGTCCGCACCGCATAAACGGCGCACCCGGGAAGATGCGCCGCAGCATGGCGAATGAGACGAACGCCGTTAGATCTTCAGATTGCCCACTGCCTTCACGCGGACACGCGTCGCATTGCCCGGCAGATATGCCAGCGGCACATCCTCGACCTCGACGATCTCGATCGAGTCAGGGTCGGCACCGGCTTTGACGGCCTCTTCGACAGCCAGGCCCTTTGCCACCTCGAGCGTTTCGGCACGGCCGAGGTTGTCAAGCGAGAACACGCGCTCTATCTGGCCGGAAACCTGCGAGATGGCCGAACCCACAGCGTTCGCGACGCCGAAGTTCTCAGGACGGTGGACCTCGGAAACGCCCTCCAGGCTACCGGGAAGCAGAATCGATCCGCCGCCGACCAGGATGACTTCGATGTCACCGGCGCTGGTCTTCATGCGATCGATGCAATCGGCTGCCATGCGTTCCATTTCGGCGATGCCGGCGTCTACGAGTACGGGATCGAGATGCGCGACCAACGCGGGATCGCCAACGCCGACCGCGGTGCCCTTGGCCACCACCAAGTCCGTAGCCGTGAACGTATCCCCGCCGAAGCACAGCGCCTTCTCAGTCACCTGATACCCCACCGAATCGGGGCCGACCGTCACGGAACCGTCCTCGCGCACCCGCACGATGGAGCCGCCGCCCAGCCCGATGGAGATGATGTCGGGCATGCGAAAATTCGTGCGGACACCGCCGATTTCGACGGCCAGCATGGATTCACGCGGGAAGCCCTTCGTCAGAACGCCCAAGTCGGTGGTGGTGCCGCCGATATCGACAACGACGGCGTCTTTGAGACCCGTGAGGAAGCTTGCACCGCGGATGGAGTTGGTAGGACCGCACGCGATGGTCAAGATGGGATAGCGCATGGCATATTCGGCGCTCATGAGCGTGCCGTCGTTTTGGCACAGATAGATCTCAGCATCGCCGATACCCTCATGCTCAAGGGCCGCCACGAAGCTTTCCGACGTGGTCTTTGCGACATCGTTGAGGGCCGCGTTGAGGATGGTGGCGTTCTCCCTCTCCAGCAGGCTCACGGAGCCGATTTCGCTGGAAATGGAAATGGGGAAGTCTTCGCCCAGCTCAGCGCGCAGAATCTCTGCAGCGCGCGTTTCATGGCTGTTGTCGACAGGCGAGAACACGCTGGTGATGGCAACGCTCTCGAATTCGCCTTTGATCTCCTTCGCGATGCTCTCGATACGCGCCTCGTCAAGCGGGGCGATTTCCCGGCCGTCGAATTCATGGCCGCCGCCCACCAGATACCACTGGTCGTTGATGGCGCCGCGCAGGTCTGCGGGCCAGTCGATCATGGGCTTGATGGCAGCCGTCGCGGGTGCGCCCAGACGGAGGACGGCAACGCGGTTGAGGCGCTTGCGCTCAACGATGGCATTCGTGCAATGCGTGGTGCCGAGCATCGCATACCCTATGCGGGAGCGGTCGACCCCTTCAGCCGAAAGCACGGTGGCCATGGCGCCCTTGATGCCGCCCATGACATCCTCGGTCGTGGGATGCTTGGTGGCGGCCACCAGTTTCAGATTCTCATCGAGAACGACGGCATCGGTGTTGGTGCCGCCGACGTCGATGCCGATTCGCCAATCTTTCATGTGGGTCTCCTTATTTCGCGGACGACTTGACGCGCTCTTCGATGGGCACGAAGTCGGTATCGTATCCGAAGTAGCGAGGGCCTGCGATCTCAAGGCCGCGCGGGGTGCGCCAGTGGGGCGAGCACGGGATGCCGATGACCACGCCGCGGGCACCGTACTTCATGCCCTCGGTGGTGATGGGAAGCGCGGTTTCGATGTCGAGCACGGCGATGAGGTCCGGAGCGGTGCACAAGATCTCCTCTCCCGACTTCGCGATGAGATGCTCGTTTTGGAACTGCAGCTCGCATTCACGGCCATGGTATTCGTCGATGCCCTCGAAATGGGCGTAACCGCGGGCGAACCCGCCCACCGTGCGACGGGACACATCATCGAGCTTGCCGCGGAACAGCTCATATCCGCCCAAAAATTCCAAGATGACGGGAACGGGATCGACGTTGCGCTCCTGCGCTTCGCGGATGGTGCGGCCCACGACCTCGCAATAGGTGGAGGTTCCGGGAATGCTCGCGCGCTTGGCATCGGCTCCCGTCATGGCATAGTCCGCCATGAAGACGCTGCCGCCGGTGGTGATGCATGCGTTGCGCGACAGGCGCTCAGCCCACGCGTTGTCCATGGCGTCCACCGTGACGGCATTGCCCTTTTCATCGCACAGGACCGCAGGGCATGCAGGGATGTCGAACAGGTTCCATGTGACATGCTGCAGCTCAGGGAATGCACGGCCCATGCCGTCGGCATCCACCAGGGGAATGCCCTTTGCGGCAGCCACCTGGAAAGGCAGAAGCGAATTCAATCCGCCCGCCTCAAGGGGCATGATGGCATCGAACGCGCGGCCATGGCGCGCTTCAAGGGCATCCACGGCACCCACGCCTTCGCGACCGCTGGGCACCTTCTCCACAAGCACGGTAGGTGCTCCCAGCATGTGCGACGCGCACACCCACGCATCATCGGGAAGCTCGTCAAGCGTCATCATCTGAAACGGACCGTACTCATCGACGGCCTGGAGAGCCATGAGCTTTCCCACATACGGGTCTCCGCCGCCGCCTGAAGCAAGCACGGCGGCGCCGACTGCCATATCTTCGATTTCCTGTTTCCCGATCGTGCGCACGTTCAAGCCCCCTTAGATAGCAGTCCCAGATGGCACGTCTGCGGCAACCGGACCGAAGCGGCAACCCGCAAGCCGGGCTGCGGCAGACGAGATATACACAACCGAACGGACACTTTACCCCATCAGCGTACGAATGCGTAGCAGAAATAGGCGAAGCGGCCGGAAGGCATCGGGAACCAGACAGGATGCTACATCCTGCTGACTTTGCGCATGGTGGTGATGAGCAGGACGAACACCACGATGTAGCACACGAAGGTGACACCGAAGAGGATGGCGCCCCAAGGCTCCAGCTGCATCTTCATGCAAATGAAGCTGATCAGCTGCAGCAGCGTGGAGAATGCCGCGAACAGCACCACGTTGGAGAGCTTCGCGCCCACTGCCAGACGGCGCTGCTCCTCGCGCTTGCGGGCACGCTCCTCTTTGCGGGCATCGCCCTTTTTCTTGGACGGGTGCTTCTTCTCTTTGACGGTCTGCTTGAAAAACAAACCGATCCACTTGCCTCGGCGGAACTGGATGCCGCACACGATGAAGAAGATCAGCATGATAAGAGATACGGAGAACATGATCAAATCCACGGGAAACCCCTCTCGCATTGCGCACCGAACACGGTAGCGCCCCTACTTTCCTCTATCCGTCAGATAGCTCCGGCGCCTTCCCGCCCATCGGAGCAACCATGCGTCGCGAAGCCCGCCTCGCAACGAACGGCTCCGGCGAACGTCGCCTTCACAAGATACTCCACATTGCCCTCCGGTCCCTTGATGGGGCTTTCGACCACGCCCTGAACGCAGAACCCGGCCGCCGCCAGAGCGCATGAAACCTCATCGACCACCCGCGCACGCACGGAAGGGTCGCGCACGACACCCCTGTCGGTCTCTTCGTGGGCACTCTCGAATTGCGGCTTTATCAGGGCGATCAGGATGCTTCCGGCAGCACAGAGCGAAGCGAAGGTGCCCGCCAATCCGGAGAGCCCGATAAACGACAGGTCGGCCACAAGGACATCGAACGGAGCGCCGAGTGCCTCGGGATCGGCCGTCTTGATGTTCGTCCGCTCGAAAACACGGACACGCGGATCTTGACGGAGCGACCAGGCAAGCTGGCCGTAATTGACATCGACGCAAGCCACATCCGCGGCACCTGCCTGAAGCAGGCAATCGGTGAACCCGCCCGTCGAGCTGCCGATATCCACACAGCGCCGGCCGGTGACATCCAATGCGAACGCATCGAGCGCGCCCTGCAGCTTGCGTCCGCCACGGGACACGAAGCGCTTGGAGCCCTTGACGAAGATATCGGCATCGGGAGCCACCATGAGGGCGGCGCTGGAAACGTATACGTCATCGACGCGGACCTTACGGGCCATGACCGCACGCAAAGCACGGTCCCTATCGGGGAAATAACCCAAACCAACGAGCAGGTCGTCCAAACGGACTTTTTTCACGCGTGCCATGGCTGCTACCGGACGCCCCCATCTTCAGATGCGCCATGGACCTGGACGCCGGAAACCGAACGATAGCGTTCACGGATCCTGCCGGCCATGCCTTCGGCGTCGATGCCGAGCTCCCTATGCAGAAGCGACACGCTGCCCTGGGTCACGAATTCGTCGGGAATGCCGAACGTGAGCAGGGGCGGAACGCTTGCGGGCGGATTTTCGGCAAGGGCCTCGAGGATTCCTTCGCCTATGCCGCCTTCGATCACGCCCTCTTCCGCCGTGGCGATCAGCTTGCACTCGAGCGCCGCAGAACGGACGGCGTCGCGATCGAACGGCTTGATCCAGCGCATATCCACAACCCGAACCGAAATTCCCTCTTCGGCCAAGATGTCAGCCGCGCCTTCCGCTTCCTGGACCATGCGGCCGAAAGCCAGAATGGCGACATCGTCTCCCTCACGCACCGTCCGGCTCTTTCCCACCTCGAGCACGCGGGGTTCCTCAGGCAGCGGAACACCCCGGGCTTCACCACGCGGATAGCGGATGGACACGGGGCCATGCAATGTCAACGCGGTATGGAGCATATCGACCAGCTCCGCCTCATCGGAGGGAGCCATGGCCGTCATGTTGGGGATGATGCGCGTATACGCGATATCGAACATCCCATGGTGGGTAGGACCATCATCGCCCACCAGACCGGCCCGGTCGAGGCAGAACACCACATCGAGATCCGGCAGGGCATTGTTGATGATCATCTGATCGAACGCCCTTTGCATGAATGTCGAGTAGACGGCCAGCACGGGACGCTTGCCGCCCAAGGCGAACCCGCTGGCAAGCGCGCAGGCATGCTCTTCGGTGATGCCCGTATCCACGAAGCGGTCGGGGAAACGCTCGGCGAATCCGGTCAAGCCCGTACCGTCTTTCATGGCGGCCGTGATGGCCACGATATCGGGATTGCGCTCGGCTTCGGCAACCAAAGCCTTGCCGAATACGGACGTGTATTTCGGCTTGCCCGATGGCGAGGAGATGACCTTGCCGGTCTCGATGTCGAACGGCCCGATGCCATGGAACACGTCAGGCCTCTCGACAGCAGGAGCATATCCGGCACCCTTGGTTGTGACCACGTGCATGAGCACAGGCACTTCGCTCTCAAGGACCACTGAAAGTGTGCGTTTGAGCGCACGGATGTCGTGGCCGGGGATGGGCGCCGTGCAGAGGATGCCGAGCTTCTCGAAGAGCATCTCATCGGGTATGACCATCTGTTTGATGGAATCCTTCACATTGCGACCGAAATCAACCAGACCGCGGCCGACGGCTCCGCTTGATTCGAGGATATCCTGGACAGCGTCGCGCGTCTGGGTGTATTGGCGCGAAGCGCGCTTGTGCCCCAGATACTGCGCGAGTGCGCCGACGTTGCGCGAAATGGACATCTCATTGTCGTTGAGGATGATGACCATGGGCGTTTGGGCCTGCCCGATGTGGTTGAGAGCCTCGAATGCCATGCCGCCCGACAAGGCCGCATCGCCTATGATCGAGACGATCTTCTCATCGCCGCCGCGCATATCCCGGGCAAGAGCCAGCCCCAACGCGACCGAAAGGGAATCGGATGCATGCCCAGAGGGATGCACATCGTAGGGGCTTTCGGACGGCTTCGGAAAGCCCGACATCCCGCCGTAGGTGCGCAGCGTGCGGAACATATCGCGGCGCCCGGTGATCAGCTTATGGGCATACGCCTGATGGCCCACATCGAAAAGAAGCTTGTCATGCGGACAATTCATCAGGCTATGGCATGCCAAGACAAGCTCGACAACGCCCAAGCTGGGAGCCACATGGCCGCCGTTGACGGAGCATGTGGTGATGATTTCCTCACGGATCTCCCCGGCAAGAATCGACAGCTCCTCATCTGAGAGCAGCTTCAGATCCGCAGGAGATTCCACCATATCGAGAATGCGATGCTCCATGGGCATTCGCGAAGCACGACGCCGTGCCTGCCGCAAAAGCGGGCAGACGGCACATCTTACGCTTCGCTACCTCCATCCTGTTCTTCAGCATCGATGCGCTCAAGCATCTCAGTTGCCTTCATTCCCAGCTTGACGGCCTCGTCATACAAATCGAGGGCCGCGTCAAGGGACAGGTCGTCTGCACGTACCGATGTCGCGATCTCCTCGAGCCTGTCGCGGATGCCGGTGAACGTCTGCTCGGTGTTGGGGTCTGCAAGCGAAACCATACGCGGGCTATTCCTCGATGCCCTTGGCTATACGGCCGAGGATTCCGTTGACGAAACGATGGGACTCGTCTTCGCCGCCAAACTCCTTGGCCAGCTCAACCGCCTCGTTGATGCTGACGGAAACCGGGACGTCGTCGATGTTGAGCATCTCGAAAACCGCCAGACGCAGAAGAGAGCGGTCCACGACGGGCATGCGGTCAAGCGCCCAGTTCTCCGACGCATCCTTGATGGCCGCATCGATCGCAGCCTTGTTGGCGCCCACACCTTCAACCAGGCTGCGGGCATAATCATCGAGATCGAGCTCGACGGGAACAGGGACCGAGCCATCGAGGATGCCCTCAACGGAACATCCCATGATCTCGCTCTGATACAGAGCCTGCAACGCGCAACGGCGCGCGATTGTGCGTTCGTGCTGTTTGACCACTATGCGACCTGCTATTCTGCGAAACGGATGCCGTCGACATAGACATCCACGGAAGAAACGGTGAATCCGACCTGCGTTGCAACCGCATCGGCGACGGCGCTGCGCACGGCATCGGCGACCTTGGGGATGGGCTGGCCGTAGAACACGTCGATATGCACGGCGATATCGACGCCTGCGGACTCGTTCATGCTCACGTCGATGCCGGCAGATGCGGGCTTCGCGGTGATCAGATTCCGAAGGCCGGAAAACGAAGACGATCCGACCATGGCCACGCCATCCACCTCTTTGGCGGCGATGGCCACAATGGTTTCCATGACACCGGGGGCAAGGCCCAGGTTGTCTATATACAGCTCTTCACTCATGACTATCCTTTCGGCAGCTTAGGCTCGCCTTCATTCAACTGCAATATTGTACTCTAATCTTCGGGGAACGCCACTTCGATGAAGTCGGTGCGGGCCTCCCCCTTCACGAAGATTTCCGAATCGAGCACCTTTTTATGGAACGGAATGGTTGTGGCGATGCCCTCGATGACGAATTCGTCAAGGGCGCGGCGGGCGCGCTGCAGCGCCTCCTCCCTATCCGATCCCCAGACGATGAGCTTGGCCACCATCGAATCATAGTACGGGCTGATGACCGAGCCGGAGCGGATGAAGGTCTCCACGCGGATGCCGGGCCCTTGGGGAATGTCGAAGCGCGTTACGGTGCCGGGGCACGGGCGGAACCCGTTGTCAGGATCTTCGGCGTTGATGCGGAATTCGATG
>CAUWJA010000043.1:0-8883 GCA_963558905.1 uncultured Eggerthellaceae bacterium | reverse complement strand
GATGCCGTTTTTTCAGCAGCTTCCGCGTTGAAGCCGATCTCTTCTTCCACACCTTTGATTTCAGGCAACGGCCGGTCATGCCTCAACCCGAAGATGGCCAGCGCAACACCAGCGATGAGTGCCGCTAGTCCGCACCAGAACAGCAGGTCATGGACCTGAGGGATGATGGTGCCGAACAGCGTGTAATCAGCGGGCTCCCACCCTCCGTAATCCACCTCGTACCACCTCAACCAGAACTGCACCAGCACCGAGCCTGCTCCGGCGATGCAGGCGAACAAGCCCATGCGAACCGTGTCCCCGGGAGCAAGGCGCGTCTTGGGGTTGATGGGATGGGATACAGGATCGTTGACGGTCAGACCGCCATAGACCACCTTGAGCACCACATAGGCGATAGGCCCTGTGGCAATGGCGATCATGCCTATGGCGAAGTAATCGGTTCCGTTGGTAAGCATGGCCAGAATCGAAACGCCCATGACCAGAATGCAGCTCAGGGCGAATCCGACCTTGCCGCCCGGGACAACGTAGAGACCGCGCTGTTTCCTTTGCTCAAGGGGGACCTTTTTACGCAGCTTTATAAGCGCCAAAGGCAGCGACATGTACATGACCAGCAAAAACATGACTTCCATGCTCACAAGGGTGGTGAAATCACCCTGAGCCAGGACAAGCGTCACGATGGCAAGAGAGAGGATGCCGTTATAGGGCACGCCGCGTTTGCGGCTGACCTTCGTGAAGAACTTGGGGCACAGATGGTCGTCAGCCAACACGAACAATCCGCGCGACCCGCTGGCGAGATAGGTGTTGAAGATCGCACACTGGGACACCACGGCGACAATGAGGAACACATATCCCCAAATCTCGCCGAGATGCATGGTGAGCACGGTCGCATACCCGACGCTTCCGCCGGCAAAACCGCTTTCCGTTGACCAGAGCTCCCAACTTCCGGCAGGAAGCGACCCGAGCCCGGCGATAGTGGGAAGCACGTAGCTCAAAGCGACCAACGGCATTGCGATAAGCAACCCCTTGGGTATGACCTGGGGGTTCTTGATCTCTCCTGCCATATTCGAAATGCACTCGTAACCGCAGTACATCCAGATGCAGATGCACAGGCCGCCTCCGAGGCTATCCAGAAGACCCGTTTCAGGAGGCATCATGGGAACCAGAGGGTCCGTTTGCCAATTGAGAAAACCCACGATGGAAACAAGCGCAAACGCCAACATGATCGTGACGGAAAGAACGCTCGACACCGTATCGACCTCGCGGAGACCCATGAGATTGACGACGGTGAAGACAACGATCATGCCGACTTTCAAAGCAAGCAGGGCAGCATCGGACATGGGAACGATCTGGCTGACATAGCCTGCGACAAGCGCCACATACACACCATTGGTGATGTACGAGGACATGGTTTCCCACCATCCGGCCTGAAATCCCCAGAACTCGCCGAACGCTTCACGCATCCACACATAGATGCCGCCTTCGGTGGGAAGAAGAGAACTTGCCTCTGCAACGATATTGCTCAAAGGCAGCGCCCAAATCAAAGGGAAGATGGTGAGCAAAAGCAGCGTCATGCCGGGACCAGCTTCGGGAATCATCTCTTCGATTCCGAAGGCGCCGGCTGCCACCAAGCAGAACAGCATGAAAACGACGCCGGGAACGCCGATATCATATTTTTTCAACCCGGCTACACCGTGAACGTGTTCAGTCAACGTATCACCTCACGTGAAGAAGAAGCCGCGCGGCTTCACATGACGGACAATCAGGACATGAGTGGACAGCGGAATCAGTTCCGCGCACGATTATTGTCTGATTCTGAACAGATTGAACCTGCGTTGCCCGTCGATGATGGAAAGTGCGGGAAGGCGCAGGGCATTGAAACCGTCATGTATTTCGATACGGATGAACGCCATAGATCCCACCTTCCATTCTTCACGCTGTAAGGAGTCATAGTGCTCCAGGTGCGGATATTTTTCAATTGCCGATTCGGTGACCGTCCGTTTCACGACGTCCATCAGGAAGCGATTCGGTAAACGGTATCTGCAAATGCGCATATCGAAGTTGCACTATAATGTGCCCATTCGTTTCAGGATCCGCAGCGCATGCGGTTCGCCAGCCGTTTCATTATCGCGAAGGGGTAGCCATGTCAATGTCAATCAACGCACTTCTGCCCGACCCCGAAGAACTCAAGCAAGCCTACCCCCTCTCCGCGCAACTGCGCGAAGCGAAACGCAAACGCGATGCGGAAATCAAAGATGTCTTCTGCGGCGATTCCGACCGGTTCATCGTCATCGTGGGCCCATGCTCCGCTGACAACGAGGATTCCGTATGCGATTACGTCACGCGCCTGGCAGAGGTCAACGAAAAAGTGAAGGACAAGCTGGTCATCATTCCCCGCGTCTACACCAACAAACCCCGAACGACCGGCCAAGGATACAAGGGGATGCTCCATCAACCCGACCCGGAGCATGAGGAGAATCTGCTTGCCGGACTCATCGCCATCCGCAAAATGCATCTGAGGGTCATCGAGGAAACCATGCTGACCGCCGCAGATGAGATGCTCTATCCTGAAAACCGCAGCTACCTTGACGACATGCTCAGCTACGAGGCGGTGGGTGCACGATCGACTGAAAACCAGCAGCATAGGTTGACGGCGAGCAGCCTTGACATCCCTGTCGGAATGAAGAATCCCACATCAGGCGATCTTTCGGTCATGGTGAATTCCATCAAGGCCGCACAGGCATCCCATAGATTCATATACCGGGCCGCAGATGTGAGGACCAGCGGCAATCCGCTGGCGCACGCCATTCTCAGGGGCGCAGTCGACAAATACGGCACCAACATCCCCAATTACCACTACGAGGACCTTGCCCGCTTGAGTGAAATGTACGACGCATCGGGCCTTGCCAATCCCGCCGTCATCGTCGATGCGAACCACTCGAACTCCGGCAAGCAGCATCGCGAGCAGATCAGAATCGTTGGCGAAGTGCTTCATTCAAGGAAGAGCAACGAAAACCTCCGCTCGCTCATCAAAGGCGTCATGGTTGAAAGCTACCTTGTCGAAGGGCGTCAAGACATAGGAAGCGGCTGCCGCACATACGGGCAATCGATCACGGACCCTTGCCTTGGATGGGATGACACCGAACGACTCATCTACATGATCGCCGACAACTGCTGACGCGCCTTACCGCGCGTCAAGCTGGCCTGTGAACTCCCAGATCGCACGCAGCAGATTGTCGTTTTCGCTCAGGCCGAAATATTTGACGGGAAGCATGAGCTTCTTGGACTGCTGGACGTATCGGGCTGAATAACGGCGAAGCGGCTTCATGAGACCGGAAGGGACGTCGACGGGCTCCATCACGAGCTTGCCGCCTGTAACCACAACCGATTTCACGCCATGCTCGTTGGCCCACGCCCTGATCTTCGCCCGTGTGAACATGTTCACGCACGCCTGGGGCATATCGCCTTTGGCTGAGGAAACCTCCTGTTCGAGTTCGGACGCACTGGCAACGGTGTCGCACGACGCGATGCGGCGATAGAGCATGACGCGCTCATCGGCGTCACGGATGTATTCTTCAGGGATATAGGTATGCGCCGGAATGTTGACCGCGATATCGGAGAGCGCCGGCGGCAGACCGTCATTCGATGCAGAACCCTCGCGTGCGCAATCGACTGCATTGGCCAGCATCTGGGCAAACAAGTCGAATCCCACAGCGCTCATATTGCCGCTCTGCTCAGCCCCAAGAAGACTGCCCGCTCCCCTGATTTCCAAGTCCCGCATGGCGATGCGCATGCCGCTTCCCAAGTCGCGATGCTCATTGATGGCCTCGAGGCGCGCCGTAGCCTCTTCCGTAAGGCTCATGTCAGGCGGGAACATGAAGTACGCATACGCCTGCGTGGAACTGCGTCCGACACGGCCCTTCAACTGGTACATCTGCGCAAGGCCCAATCGCTGGGCATCTTCGATGATGAGGGTGTTGCTATGCGGATTGTCGATGCCCGATTCGATGATGGTGGTGGCCACAAGCACATCGATAGCGCCGGCACTGAAGTCCTCCATGACACGTTCGAGCTGGTCACGCGTCATCTTTCCGTGGGCGACGCCGATCCTGGCTTCGCCCGCCGCCTGGGCAACCCGAGCAACGGCATCCTCGATGGTCCTGACCCGGTTGCTCAGATAATACACCTGGCCGCCTCTCTGAAGCTCACGCCGGATGGCGGCGCTGACCACGTCCACATCCCACTCCCCCACATGCACATCGATGGGGCGCCGGTTATCGGGAGGGGTCAGAATGAGGCTCATGTCACGTACACCGGAAAGGCTCATCTGCATAGTGCGCGGAATGGGGGTCGCGGATAGTGTGAGCACATCGATCTGCTCGCGAAGATTTTTCATCTGCTCCTTATGGCCAACGCCGAAACGCTGCTCTTCATCGATGATGACCAAACCAAGATCATGGGGATTGACATCACGCGACAGCAATCGATGCGTGCCCACGAGAACCTCGACTTCTCCGCTCGCAAACCCTTCCAACGCGGACTTCTGCTGCTTCGCATCACGGAAGCGCGACAGAACCTCGACCGTGACACCGTATGGTTCGAACCGGTCTTTGAACGTGGAATAGTGCTGTTGGGCCAAAATGGTCGTAGGGCACAGCACCATGACCTGCTTGCCATCCTGCACGGCTTTGAATGCAGCGCGCAGCGCCACCTCGGTCTTACCGAACCCCACATCGCCGCAGATAAGGCGGTCCATCGGTTTGGAAGATTGCATATCCGCTTTGACATCGGCTATGGCTGCAAGCTGATCGGGTGTCTCGTCGTAGGCGAAATCCTCTTCCATCTGGCGCTGCCATGGCGTGTCGGGGGAATATCGGAAGCCCTCGACGCTCGATCTGCGCGTATACACATCCATCAAGTCGAAAGCCAGCTGCCTGGTGGCCTTTCGGGCCTTGCCGAGCGCCCTCGACCAATCGCTGGTGTTCAGCCTGGTCAACCGGGGGCTTGAACCCTCAGGGCCGACATAACGGGTCACGCGGTCCAGCTGCTCCACCGGAACGAAGAGCCTGTCGCCCTCCGCATATTCAAGCAGCAGGTAATCCCTCATGACGCCGCCCACGTCCTGCCGGACGATCTCTTTGAACAAGGCGACGCCATGGGCGGCATGCACGACATAGTCACCCGGCTTGTACGGGAATGTGACCTCGGTGATGTCGACGCGCCTGCGATTGCGCACCGAACCCGTGCGCGTTTGGGTATCGTGGATGGATACGATGGCAAGCTTCGCCTT
The DNA here is from genome assembly GCA_963558905.1 of uncultured Eggerthellaceae bacterium. Classification (GTDB taxonomy): domain Bacteria; phylum Actinomycetota; class Coriobacteriia; order Coriobacteriales; family Eggerthellaceae; genus Slackia. The sequence continues at coordinate 3,599 of CAUWJA010000043.1, read as the reverse complement.
CGGGATGATCATGCCCAGCGGGACATCGACATCGACGATATTGACCACGCCGGCTTTGAGCTTATCCGGAACATTGCCCACCACATCGAGCACCTCGTTGATCGGAAGCGCATGGTCGACGAATGCGAATTTTATATCCTGGCGCACACGGAACGCTGAAGCGCTGAAGACGACGGTGAATCTCTGATCGACCAAACTGCGCAAGCGCCCGAACAATTTTTCAGGATCCCCGGAAACATCCGTACGTTTGACAGGAAGTTCGGCATCGACCGAGCCGCCGACACGCATGATGGACACAAGCGTGAAGCGGAGTCCTTTGCCGAAATCAAGCTGGGTTGGCGGGATATAGAGCCCCTCAACAGGGATATGGCTTCCCTTCGAGCGCGAGGAGGCCTCGTCGAACGCATGGCTTGCATCATCGAAGAGGCTTCGAGGCTCATCCATGACCGTAAGCGTCTCTCGACCGGCATACGCCCCCAAACCGACGGTTTGCGCATGCAGAAGCGGCAGAAGGGCATCGGCTCCGTCGAAATCGACACCGCCGGAAAGCCGATCGAGCATCTCGCGCCAAACGGCATCATTGCCGGCACGCGGACGCACTGCCTCCTGCGCCTGCCGGACGCCGCGGGCGCTCAAACGGTATTCACGCACGGGATACACATCGATCGCATCAAGCGACGTGATGGTCTGACCGGTCGAAGGGACGATACGACGAATCTCATCGACCTCATCACCGAAGAAGTCAAGGCAGACCGGAAAGACGGAATTGCCGGGAAACACATCCACAATGCCTCCCCGCACGCAAAACGACCCCGGCCCTTCCAGCTGGCCCGTGTTCTCATAACCCCGGGAGACAAGCGCGGCTTCAAGGTCGGACATCGAAAGCACCTCACCCGTGCAGGCATCGACAACCTCGCTGCCCGTGCGAAGCACAAGCGGAGCGAAGATGCGGGCGGAGGCAGGAGGAAGCGCACGGACGAGCGATGCGGCGCTTGCCACAACGACCTTCGGCGCCTTCGTCTGAAGCGCCCATGCTGCCTGCGCGCGCATAGCGACCGTTTTGGCGTCGGGATGCTTCGGTGCGAACGGATAATCGGACCGTGCAGGAAAATGCAGCACGGCGCCATCACCAAGATAGCTTGACAATGAACGCGCGAATGAAGCAGCGGCCTCTTCGCCGGGAACGAGGACCAATGTGGATGCACGTTTGCGTGCAAAGTTCGAAGCCACAATGAATGGACGAGCCGAGGACGCAACAGCCAACGCGGCATCGTCGCCGGCATCGAGTTTGGCCGCGACGTCATCAAGGGCGCCGGAGGCGAACAGGGTATGGGACATGGCGTCGATGAGCATGATCGTCCTTTCACGATGCGCAAGGGGGCGCGGCAGACCCGCGCTCAAACACGAAAAGCCGCGTGAGCGGCCGCAGCCCGACGAAATATCAGGCGTTCTTGCACTACGGAGTATAATCTGACAGCACGCCCATCATCGTGCGAATGCGTCAACACCAGGAAGGATTCAAATGGCGCGAGAAAACCTAACCGACAAACGGGCGCGCGCCCAGCAGATCGAAGCCATCATGTTCGATCACTACGGAGCCGGTGCTTGCTCTTTGGACTACCGGTCCCCTTTCACACTCACCATCGCCGTCATACTCTCGGCCCAGTGCACTGACGCAGCTGTCAACAAGGCAACCCCCTTGCTCTTCGACCGATTCGGCACGCCCGAGGAGATGGCCCATGCCTCGGTCGAAGAAATTGAAGGCATTATCCGGACTTTGGGGTTCTATCGGGCGAAAACGAAGAACATCATCGCGTGCGCGCAGATGGTGCTCAGCGAATTCGGAGGCGAAATCCCCAATGACCTCGCCCTGCTGCAGAAACTGCCGGGCGTAGGCCGCAAAACAGCCAATGTGGTGATGTGCGAAGCGTTCGGAAACGCCCAGGGCATCGCCGTGGACACGCACGTCTTCCGCATTGCGCACAGGCTCGGCTTCGCCACGCGAAACGATGATTCTCCTGAAAAGACGGAATCGAAGCTGCTCCGCATATTTCCGAAAGACCAATGGGTCTTCATCAATCACCAGTGGGTTCATTTCGGCCGTGAATTCTGCCGCGCCCGCAATCCGCTGTGCACTGAATGCATCGTCTCGCACCTGTGCCCAACCTTCGGAAAACACAGGTAGACCGCCATGCAGATGCTCATCAACTGCCTGCTCGTGGGCGCAGGAGGCGCGCTCGGCTCCATAGCCCGCTATCTTCTCACGCTCGTCGCCCCGCTGCCCTTAGGGCAGGACGGTGCGCCGGGTCTGCGTTGGATTCCCGAGCAGGCGACGCTATTTCCGTTCATGACGCTGTTCATCAATATAGCGGGCTCATTCGCCATCGGAGCCATAATGGGCACATGCGTGCGCAGCGGCGCCTTACCGGATGAGGCCGTCCTCTTCCTCAAGGTGGGCGTATGCGGAGGATTCACCACGTTCTCGACGTTCAGCCTCGAGACGATGCAACTGCTGCAGACAGGCCATCCGGCGCTCGCAATCGCATATGCCGCCATCAGCGCGATCGCCTGCGTCGCCGCCGCTTTTGCGGGACATTCGCTGGGCTGCGCGCTCCAACTGAGGTAACCATACGGACAACACGGGAAAGGCGCATCATGCAAAACAACGTTTTACTGGCAGTCACGGGAGGAATCGCGGCCTACAAGGCTGCCGATGTGGTCGTCGAGCTTACAGCACGCGGCTGCGACGTCAACGTCATCATGACCGAGAACGCGTGCAGGTTCATAACCCCGTTGACCTTCGAGGCGTTATCAGGCAACAAGGTCTACACGGACACGTTCGATTACTCAGTCGACGCTACGATCAAGCACATCACGCTGGCCCAACAGGCCGATATCATGGCAATCGTACCCGCAACGGCAAACGCAATGGCGAAAATGGCCCATGGAATAGCGGACGATATGCTCTCTTCCACATTCCTGGCGGCGACCTGCCCTGTTCTGGTGGCGCCCGCAATGAATACCCATATGTACGAGAATGCGGCCACGCAGGCCAACATGGAAATCCTGCGCAGCCGCTCGATATCATTCGTCGGCCCGGCCGTGGGAAAGCTCGCGTGCGGAGACGTGGCGAAAGGCGTATTGGCCCCCGTCGATGAGATCGTCTCCGCGATCATGGCCGGGCTTGCACGTTAAGCGAAAGCGTTTCAGACGATCTCAAACATCTCGAGGTCCTGCAAGGCGATGACATCAAGCCCATACGGGTTTTCCGCGAGTGCCTCCAACGCGGCAACGAAGGCGCTCGCACCCGACAATGCGGTCACGGATGTCACGCCATGCTTGACCGCTTCGGTGCGCAACGTATAACCATCCGAGCGCGTCTCCTGGCCGTAAGGGGTATTGATCATGAAGGCGATCTGCCCTTTGGCCAACATATCCCCGATATTGGGATGAGGGTCGCCAATGCGGCCGACGACAGCGCATTTCACATTTCCGCCCCTCAATGTGCGGGCGGTACCCTCGGTGCACACGATGGAGAATCCCAGTCGCTGCAAACTGCGCGCGATGGGAAGAATATGGCGCTTATCGCGGTCGCAGAC
>CAUWJA010000042.1:0-8923 GCA_963558905.1 uncultured Eggerthellaceae bacterium | reverse complement strand
CGCCCACTGGCTGGCGTTGGGCCTGGCCCAGAAGTCTGTGGGCTTCAAGCCCAAGCCATTCGACCCCGATCCTGCCAAACGCGATGACCCCCGTGTGGCCGACCCGGCCCTCAAGGAAGGCGCTCTGCTGACCAATGTGTTCAATCGCCTGGCCCGCAGCTGCTTCTATGAGGCCCAGAAGAACTTCGACGGCTGTATGCCCTTGTGCGATGTGACGCCTTCGGTGGTTAAGCGAGCGCATGATGCCATGATGGAATACGATCGCATCATGCATAGGGCCGAGCTGCATTCCATCATGAATCTGATGGATGGGTTCATCCGCTTCGCGAACAAATGGTGGACCGACGGCATCACGGCCGCTGAAAAAAGCGGTTCGGCCGATGAGCGCCGTCAGGTGCTCGCCGATAGCTTCTATCTGCTGCGCATCTGCACGCTGCTCATGCATCCGGTTGCGCCGCACGGGTGCGAGAAGATCGGCGAGTTCCTGTGCTTCGATGCTGCCGACCTGTTCAGCTGGGATGCCGCATTTGACGGCATGGCCGAGCTCTGCAGTCCTGAAGAGGTTGCGGCAGGCGGGCATCTTGTCCGTGAGCTTCCGCCCCGGACGGATTTCTTCGAGCGCCATTCCAGCCAGTTCAAGTAGTGCCAGGTTTCGCCCCATCGAGTGCTATCATGGAGCGAAACCGATGCAGTGCGCGAGAGAGGAGCACCATGGTTGTCGATAAGCCCACTCTGATTGCAATGCTTGATTCGGCGGCGGACCTTCTGCTTGAAAACGCCGATGCTCTCACCGACATCGATTCGAAATTCGGCGATGGCGACCATGGCATAACCATCGCGAAGATTGCCAAATGCATCAAATCCGGAACCGCCGCCTGGGATGACGACGACATGAACACGTTCCTTGATGACCTGGGCATGGACATCATGGGGGTCCGCGGCGGATCTGCCGGTCCGCTGTATGGAACGCTTGTGGGCGGTTTGGGCGTCGAGTTGGCCGAAGGCGAGGTCGGGCTCGATGCATCCGGCGTCAAGCGGATGTTTTCCGGCTGCCTGTCCGAGATGCAGGACACCACCGACGCCAAGGTCGGTGATAAGACCATGATGGATGCGTTGATTCCCGCCGTGGAGGCTGCGCTTTCCGCTCCCGATGATGTGCATGCCATTCTCAGGGCTGCCGCCGATGCCGCTCGTCAGGGGGCAGCTGATTCTGAGAAATTCGCCAGCAAATACGGCCGTGCGCGCAGCTACGGCGATGCCACCATCGGCACGCCTGATGCAGGGGCCCTTTCGACCAGCCTGTTCTTCGAAGGATTCGCACGAGGCGCCGGGGCGTAGGGGATTTCCCTGCCCGCACCGATGCGCCGTAAGCGCATCCGGGAATGCGCCTGCGCCTCGCATGCGATGCGATGCAGCCGGCCGCTTGGCCGAAGGCGCCACCGTGCCGGATGTCTGACCAAGGGTATCGTCACCCGCGCAGCGCGGGTGCAGTGAGAGGAGATAGTCCATGGTTATGAAGAAGTTCATCAACGATCCAGAAAACCTCACCGATGAGCTGCTCGAAGGCCTGGTGATGGCCAATTCGGACATCATCGAGCGAGGCGATGACAACATGATCATCAACAAGGGTCTGGCATCCGCCGATCGCGTGACCATCGTCACCCAGGGCGGAAGCGGCCATGAGCCCGCCATCGAGGGCTTTGTGGGCGAGGGCATGGTCGATGTCGTGGTCATCGGCGATATTTTCGCCGCTCCCGGTCCGAAAGCGTGCGTCGATGCCATCCATCTGGCCGATAAGGGCAAAGGCGTGCTGTACGTCGTTCTCAACCATGCGGGCGACATGCTGACCGGCAACAAGACCATGAAGATGATCGAGAAGGCCGGTGACGTCCAGGTCAAGAAGCTGGTCACTCAGGAGGATATCTCCAACGCGACGCGTGAGAACGCCGATGACCGCCGCGGTCTGGTCGGCTGCGTTCCCACGTACGAGATCGCCAAGCGTTTCGCCGACAACATGGCCACTTTGGCCGTGGCCGTCCGCGGTGCCACCCATCCTCAGACCGGGCAGCTGCTTGCTGATCTCGGCGATGATGAGATGGAGATCGGCATGGGGCAGCATGGCGAAGAGGGCGGCGGCCGCCAGCCCCTCAAGTCTGCAGATGAGACTGCCAAGATCATGGTGAATGCACTGGTGAAAGACATCGGCATCCAGCCTGGCGAAAAGGTCATGCTTTTCGTCAACGGCTCCGGCGCAACCACGCTCATGGAGCAGTTGATCGTCTACCGTGCGGCAGTCAAAGAGCTTGCAGCGCAGAATATCGAAGTTGTGGCCAACTGGGTGGGCGAGATTCTGACCGTCCAGGAGCAGGCCGGATTCCAGATGTTCATGGCCCGCATGGATGATGAGCTGCTGCGTCTGTGGAACGCCCCCTGCAACACCCCGTATCTGAAGAAGTGACCAGCGGGAGGCTCAGATGCTTGCAAGCATGAAAGAGGTCTTGGATTGGGCTGAGGCGCGCGGGTGCGCTGCGGCTGCATTCGACACGCCGAATCTGGAGCTGCTTTTGGCTGCAATCGGAGCGGCCGAAGCGCGGAGCGAGCCCGTCATCATCCAGCATGCCCAGCTGCATGAAGAGGAAACCTCCATCGACGTGATCGGTCCCATCATGGTCGATCGCGCCCGCAAGGCGGCTGTTCCCGTGTGCGTGATGCTCGATCACGGCGAAGACATCGGCTATGTGCAACGCGCTCTCGATCTGGGCTTCACGGCCATCATGATTGACGGAAGCCAGTTGCCCTACGATGAGAATGTTGCTCTGACCAGGCAGGTTGTCGAGATGTGCCATGCCTGCGGGGTTGATGTGGAAGCCGAGATAGGTTTCACGACCGGGCATGAGGGCTTGGAGAATGCGGATGACGACCGCGCTAACGTCTACACCGATCCCCAGGATGCCGCGCGGTTCGTCGCTGATACGGGAATCGATGCGCTGGCCGCTTCGGTCGGAACCGTCCATGGGTTCTACAAAGCGGAGCCCAAACTGGATTTCGACCGCATAACGGCCATCCGTTCTGCATGCGGAGTTCCGCTTGTCATGCACGGCGGATCGGGCCTGACGCGTGAAGATACTCAGCGTGCCATCTCTTGCGGCATCCGCAAGATCAATTATTTCAGCTACATGAGCAATGCGGGCGTGCGCGCCGTCGAGGAGCTCATCGAGCAAAAGCATCCGAAATACTTCCACTCCCTTGCGAATGCCGCGACTGCGGCCATGCAGGCGGATGCCGAAAACGCCATGGAGATGTTCTCCATGCAGTGATCGCGCAGCCGTGTCCGCACCGGATACGGTATTCGGCACCGGGACCGCGCCCATGCGAACCGCTCCGGTGCCCATGCTCCGAAGAGGAAGGAGGGCTTATGCCCACTGCAACGTACATGCATATCGGCATCCCCATCACTGAGAAAAAACCCGGAATGACATATAACGAAGCGATGAAATTCTGGGTCTCGGATGTGGATGACTACGATTTCAAAATCGAGTATCTCAAATTCGAGGAAGGCACGCCGTTTCCTGAGGAACTGCATCGAAGGTGGCATGTCGCATACGCCGTCGATGACCTTGATCATTATGCGGCTCAAGCCGATCGCGTCATAGTTCCCGCAATGCAGGCAGGTCCAAACGTCCGACTTGCGTTCGTCGAGCTGGATGGTGCTGTCATCGAGCTCTACGAGGATCGCAACTGAGTTGCCTGGGCTGCGATCGAGTCGAACGGACTCTGCTGCGGTGGTTCGTGGTGCAATCTCCATAAAATGGGCTCTTACCCTAAGGGACGGTGTGTGATACCATTAGCAGGCTGTCTTCGTCTTGGTCGGAAACCAAGACCGCAAAGGAGAAACCATAATGAAGCAGGGAATCCATCCCAACTACGTCGAGTGCACCGTCAAGTGCACCTGCGGCAACACCTTCACCACTCGTTCCACCAAGTCCGAGCTGAAGGTTGACATCTGCAACGAGTGCCATCCGTTCTTCACCGGCACCCAGAAGCTCATCGACACCGGTGGACGCGTCCAGCGCTTTGCTGACAAGTTCGGTAGCGCTTCTGCTGCTGTTGCCGAGCGTGAGGCTGCCAAGAAGGCCGCCAAGGCTGCCGCTGCTGCTGAGGCTGAGGCCAAGAAGAAGGCTGAGCGCGAAGCCAAGGCTGCTGAGAAGGCCGCTCGTGCCGCTGAGTACGCCAAGAAGGCTGCCGCTGCTGCCGAGGCTGAGCCCGTCGCCGAGGCCGCTGAGGCTGTAGCTGAAGAGGCTGCTGAGTAGTTTTGCGCTGATGCCGCATCGAGTGCCGGGTTTGTCCGGGCGTTCGAGAACGTATGGAGAGAGTCCTTCGGGGCTCTCTCTTTTGCTATGCCTGGGTGTTGAATGGGCTGCGCGCTAGGCGCCTGCGAATCTCGGCTTAGCGGACAAAATGTGTGTCCCGTTTCGGGCGCTGGCGCAGGTCAGCGCCTATTTTTTATGAAAAACTTTCTTCCGGGAAAAGTTCGAGGACGGACAAAAAGTGTGTCTGGAATCTGACGTTTCCCCAGTTCAGTACCCTTGAAACGATTTAAAACTTTCTCGTTTCAAGGAGAACGCCATGAATAATAAGAAATGCCCCGCCTGCGGTATGGCGATGAAGAGGAACGGTCGGACGAGTGCGGGTGCGCAAAGATGGCGTTGCAGGGAGTGCGGATCGTCTTCGACGCATTCCTATGGCTCGGAGCTCGCTGATTTCAATGCGTTCATCGGATGGCTCCTATCCAAGGATGTGCATCGCTCGATGCCGGGCGGCGGCCGTACGTTCCGGCGCCGCAACGAGGGGTTCTGGAAGATGTGGCCCATGCCCGACGTGGTGGATGAGGTGCACCGTGTCATCCATGTCGACGGAATCTACCTTGAGCGCGACCTTTGCGTGCTCATCGCATGCGCCGAGGAGCATGTGCTGTCCTGGTATCTCGCCCGCAGTGAGACCGCGGCAGCATGGAGCGCGCTTTTGCGCACCATGGCGCCACCCGAGGTCGTCGTGACCGATGGCGGGTCCGGCTTTGCTTCGGCAGTCAAGAGGGAATGGCCGGGCACGCGCGTGCAGAGGTGCACTTTCCACGCGTTCTCCCAGGTGAAAAGATATACCACGGCCAGGCCGAAACTTCAGGCGGGACAAGAGCTCTACCAGCTCTCCAAGGACCTCCTGCATATAGGGACCCTGCATCAGGCGGATCTGTGGGTCGAGAGGCTCATGCAATGGTGCGACTTCTGGGGCGATTTCCTCAATGAGAAGACGAGGGTGGAAGGCGGCTGGGAATGGACGCACGACAGGCTCAGAAAAGCGCGCCGTTCCCTGGTGAAGCTCGTGAACGACGGTACCCTGTTCACATATCTGGATCCGGAGCTGACGGTCGAGGGGCCGCTTCCTTCCATGAACAATGTGATAGAAGGGGGCGTGAATGCACGGTTGAGGGATGTCCTGCGCAACCATAGGGGGCTCAAAATCGATCATCGCATCAAGGCGGTGTATTGGTGGTGCTACATGCATACCGAGTGCCCGAAGCCCTTCTCGGAAATAAGAAGATCGATGCCGACGGATGACGACATCGATCTTCTTCGCGAGGTCTATGCGGGAAATCCCGCTCCAAGCATGGATCCGGTGGAATGGGGCAATGGTCTTACGTGGTCCGAATTCCATAACAGCACGGCATATCCATACTCGGTTGAATAATTGAGCAGACACACATTTTGTCCGCTAACCCCGAATCTCGGCTCAGCACCGGCATTGCGCTATACGCCCGAGTGTCGCGCTTTGCACTTGCGAATCACGTTTTGCGCCTGCGAATCGAGGGTGAAATGAATGCTCCTGTCATGTGATGGGGTGGGATTCGGGACAGGGTCGTGCAATGGTTGCGCTTGCGTTCCGGTAAGAGCGGCCTCGGAAATAATCAAGGTCCATTTGCTATGGTTGGGCGATGGAGATTCTGCTGACACATGAAAGCGCGTTGGCATTTTGGCGCAACAATCTATCCGTGGCTCACGATGCCCTTGGGCGGAGAAGCCACGCTTCCACGCACGCTCCTGCCAGCCTTCCAGGCTTCGATGTTTCCTGCATTGCGAGTGCTGCGGGTTTGCCTTCGGGGGATATCCATGTCCTTGTGTCGCAAAGCGGTTACCGACGCCTGAGGCTGGGGTTGAAAGTGCATGTCAGGAGCGAGAGTCTTCCTTGGTCGTGCGTGTGCCGGGTTGCCGAAATCGACGGATTGCAAGTGTGGGTGGTTTCGCCTGAAATGTGCCTTGTTCAACTAGCTTCTCAAGCGGGAGTGTGCGGTGCTTTGGCTCTGTCTTATGAGTTCTGCGGAAGATACAGGAGGAAGTCCGCTCTTGCCGGTGGATCGACTCTTTACGATGTCTTTCCCCTCGCGTCGGCTCAATCTATTGCGCGGACCGTTGATCGGCTGGGATCGTCGGGCGAGTCTCGTCCACTTCGATGGGTACTGAGCCATACGTTGGATGGCGCCATGTCGCCGCAGGAAAGCGCCTTGGCAATCCTTCTTGCCATGCCTGTTTCTATGGGTGGATATGGCCTGCCTGCTCCTGTGTTGAATGCTACGCTGGACGCGTCGGGGATTGCTCCCAGCTTGGCGCGTGGCCGCCGAATCATCTGCGATCTTTGCTGGCCTGATCAGCGTGTCTCTATCGAATATGATAGCGCGCAAGAGCATTCCGGTTCCGAGCGGATGATGCATGATGCCGTCCGTTACAACCTGCTCAAATCGTTGGGCTACACGACATTCATGGCCACGTGGAATCAGCTCAGGTCTGTCGAGGAGACTGATAGGATTGCGTTTGCACTGGCTAAGGCGCTCGGGGTGCGTCTTCGCCTGAGGGCGGCATGCTTCCGCGAAAAGCAGCGCGAATTGAGGAGTGTTTTGTATCTGTAAGCCTCTGTGCGAGTTTGCTTTGCTGTCGGTTGCCCTCGAGGGATGGCTGCTGCGGGCGGCTGCTTGCGCGAAAGAGCCTGGGGTACTGGAAACGTGCTCTCTGGAGGGCCGGAGTGAGGGGATTCGTGCCTGCAAGGGGTTCGACAGTGGTGACTTCCGGCGGCGACGGGAGAATTTGCGGCCCTTGTGGCCAGATACGGACGAAATGTACGGGTGGATTCGGAAGCGTGAGACGCCCTCTTCTATGTCCTCGACGCTGACCTGGGGAAACGGGGCGCGCTAGGGGACACGTGCCGGATGCGGCGGCCGGATACGGACGAAATGCACGCCCGATGCCATGCATTTCGTCCGTATCTGGCCAGCGGACGCCCGATTCTTCCCGCAACCCTCGGGCGGCCGCGGGCTGAGCACCGTGACGGCCCTGCGGGTGGCCGCCGTGGTGGTCGCTGTGGCGACCGACGGGCCGAGCGCTGGGCCGAGCGCTGGGCCGGCCGCGTGGTCCGTTCGCGGGGCCGTCCGCAGGATCCGTCCGCCGGGTCGGTTGCGGGGTTGGCTCGCGGAGGGCCCCATGTGCCTGGGGCAGAAAAAATCCCCGGCTCGCAGGTTGCGCGAACCGGGGATTGCGTGTGCGGTGTGAAGTGCGGGCGCGGGCAGCACGGCGGCGTCGTTGGTTGCATCTCCGATGGCGCAGCGGATTGGGGTGCTTGCGCGCACGAGCCTATGCGGCGGTTTCCTGCTGCTCGGGCTCTCCATCGTAGCCGCGACGGTCGGGGATGAAGAAGATGAAGATCAGCGAGCTGATGAGCAGCATGAACGGGTAGAACAGGAACGGGATAATCTGGAAGGCGGTCACGGCGTAGCCTGCTGCCGTTGCCGTGGAGACGGCGATGAGCATCTGAGCGCCATAGGGGATGATCCCCTGGAATACGCATGAGAAGGTGTCCAGGATGGATGCGGTTTTACGGCGCGAGATATTGTAGGTCTTGGCCATATCGGATGCGATGGGATTGGCCATGACGATAGCGACCGTATTGTTGGCGGTGGCCACATCCATGCATCCGACTAGGATGCCCATGCCAAGCTGCCCGCCTTTGCGGTTCTTGAAGGTGTTCTTGATGGCGTTGAGCAGCCATACGAAGCCGCCGTACTCGCGGATCAGTGCGCAGATGGCGGAAACCAGCACGGCGACCATGGTGGTTTCGAACATACCTGCAGCACCGGTGCCCATGCTGGCAAGAAGATCGGTGGCGGCGGTGGTGCCGGTGGCAACCATGATGATGGAGCCGGAAATGATGCCGAGAAGCAGCACGATGAACACGTTGATGCCGATGATGCCGCCGATGAGGACGATCAGATACGGTACAAGCTCGATCAGGTCATATTCATGCACCACAGCGCCGGTGATGTTCGCGTTGAATGACATGACCAAAATGATGACGAGCGATGCAAGCGCTGCAGGAAGCGCAATCTTGAAGTTCTCGCGGAACTTGTCCTTCATGGCGCAACCTTGACCCTGGCAGGATGCGATGGTGGTGTCGGAGATGAAGGACAGGTTGTCGCCGAACATGGCGCCGCCCATGACGGAAGCCACGCACAGGGGCAGATCGAAGCCGGAAGCGGCGGAAACCGCCACAGCGATGGGCGTGATCAGCGTGATGGTGCCAACCGAGGTGCCCATGGCCAGAGACACGAAGCAGCTGACCACGAAAAGCACGGCTACGGCAAACTCGGGCGGGATGAACGAAAGCATCAGATATGCGACGCTCTCGGCGCTGTTGCGCCCGACGGTGCCGACGAAAACGCCGGCGGCCATGAAGATCAGGATCATGGTCACGATGGTCTTGTCGCCGATGCCCCGGCCCATGATGACCAGTTTGTCGTCGAAGCTGAGCTTGCGGTTCTGGAAGCAAGCCACCAGAAGCGCGATGAGAAAGATCACGACGATGGGGATGTTGTAGAAGCCCA
>CAUWJA010000041.1:0-9044 GCA_963558905.1 uncultured Eggerthellaceae bacterium | reverse complement strand
GAGGACGGTATCGGTCTGGTCAGATCCCTGGCTGATGAATGGGATCGGGCACTGCCCGCCGCCCGCTCCCTGGCGGAGGCTCTATCGGAAGACGGATGCAGGGTCTATTACGTTTTGGGGGCCGCGCAAAGGCACGTATTCGGCAATCTTTGCGCTCGGAGCCCCCTTGCCGGCATGCTCGTGCCTATCTTCGTTGAGAATGAATATTTCGGCGGCAATGTGGATGTGACGGGATTGCTGTGCGGCTGCGATGTCGCGCGTGCCATCCGCGGTATTTCCGCGCATGATTTCGTGGTGTTGCCATCGATTATGTTCAACGCCGATGGCGTGACGCTCGATGATATGACTGTGGACGACATCCGCGACAGCGCTGGCTTGCCCGTAAGCGTGGTATCCTGTAGCCCGTATGAATTCATGACCGAAATCGAAGAGATTGTCAGAGGGTAACAGCCATGGCTCTTCCTATCGTCGCCGTTGTCGGCCGTCCGAACGTCGGCAAATCCACGTTCGTCAACCGTATCGCTGAAGCAAACGATGCCATCGTGCATGAGATGCGCGGCGTCACGCGCGACCGTTCCTATCATGAAGCCGATTGGAACGGCATTCATTTCACCCTCATCGATACCGGCGGTATCGAGATGTGCGATGATGACCGTTTCCAGGGATCCATTCGCAATCAGGCGTTTCTTGCCACCGAAGAAGCGGATGTCATCGTATTCCTTGTGGACAGCCGCTGCGGTGTCGCTCCGGATGATGAGGAAGTCGCTCGCATTTTGAAGCGCAGCGGTAAGCCGGTGCTGCTGGCGGTCAATAAGATGGATAATCCCGGCAACACCGATGCGCTGTGGGATTTCTACCAGCTGGGCTTGGGCGATCCGTGGCCCGTTTCCGCCCTCCATGGCAATGGCACCGGCGATCTTCTCGATGAGATTGTCGGATTCTTGGCCCAGGTCGAAGTGGATTTCGATGATGACGATGCCGATGACTCCATCAATGTGGCCATCATCGGCCGACCCAATGCGGGCAAGAGCTCTTTGACGAACAAGCTTGTTTCCGCCGAGCGTTCAATCGTCAGTGACGTTGCGGGTACCACGCGCGATGCCATCGACACCCATATCGTGCACGATGGAAAGCGCTACACCATCGTCGATACGGCCGGCCTGCGTCGGAAAAGCCAGATCGATGAGGATGTCGAATATTACGGATTCGTTCGTGCCATGCGGGCCATCGACCGTGCCGATGTGGCGTTGCTCGTGATCGATGCCACGCTGGGTCTCACCGATCAAGATCAGCGTGTTGCGGGATTTGCCGTCGATCGCGGATGCGCGATGGTCATGCTTCTCAACAAGCGCGATGCCGTTGAGTACGGTGAGGTGCTCGAGGATCTGCGCGACCGTATCGAGGACCGCATGGGTTTCGTGGGCTATGCTCCCGTCATCAGCATCTCCGCCCTTACTGGAAAAGGCGTTTCCCGTATTTGGGATGCAGTCGATGCCGCCTATGCGAACTTCTCCAGCCAGACGTCGACCAGCAAACTCAACACCTGGTTGCAGGGCATCAGGGATTTCGGACATACGGTTAGCCAGGGCAAGAAGATCCTCAAGCTCAAGTACGTGACGCAGACTGCGTCCTGCCCGCCGGAATTCACGTTCTTCTGCAATCACCCCGAAATCGTCGATGATAACTTCAAGCGTTATCTTGAGAACCGTTTGCGCGGTGCTTTTGATTTTTCGGGTACCCCCATCCGTTTGAAGTTCAAGCGCAAGGACTAGTTGATCGGATGCCATCATGACTGAGCTGCTCATCGCCCTCGGGGTGTTTATCGTCACGTTCCTTCTGGGTTCGATCCCATGGGGGCTGATCATATCCAAAAGCGTCTACCACTTCGACATCCGTAAGGTAGGAAGCGGTAACATCGGAACCACCAACGCCATGCGTTCCATGGGTAATAAGGGAGGGGTGGCGGTTTTCCTGCTGGACTTCGGCAAGGGGCTTCTTTCAGGATTCATCGGGCTGCTCGCCTGCTGGTATCTCATGCCGGGCGGCGGCCTTTTCGGCGACGGAACCGTTGCTGCATATGCGGTTCAGCCGATCAATTACCATTCTATTTTAGCCATCGCCACCATGGGTGCCACTTTGGGCCATATCTTCTCGCCCTGGCTGGGGTTCAAAGGAGGCAAGGGCATTGCCACGGCTATCGGGGCGCTCTTCGTTGCGTTCGGTCCCATCGGCGCATGCATCGAGCTCTTTGCCATTTTTGCTGTTCTTGTCGTACTTACCCGCTATGTTTCGGTTGGATCTATCGCTTCTGCTGCACTCTGCCCTGTGGTGTCGCTGTATTTCATGCAGGGAGACCCTGTGGGGATTGCATGCTGCACGATCACCGGCGCCCTGGTCGTGTGGGCCCATCGTGAGAACATCGGGCGACTGCTGCACGGAAATGAACGAAGGATCGGCGATAAGAAGAAGCCATCTGAGGCTTGAATGCCGTTGTCAGCTAACCGTGCAACGCCATAGCGTGAAAGGGGTTTCAAGGTGAGAGTATCCGTCATCGGTGCAGGTTCATGGGGTACCGCGCTGGCGCAGACGCTCGCATGCGGCGGCAACGAAGTGAGAATGTGGGCTCGCAAAGCCGAAGTATGCGACGGCATCAATTCCGCGCATCGCAATCCCCGGTATCTGCAATCTGCCCGATTGAGCGATTCCGTGACTGCGTATCCCACGTATGGTGAAGCGCTTGAAGGAGCGCAGGCTGTCGTTGTGGTCACGCCTTCGGCGGTGATGCGGCACGTCGCCCAGGATTTAAGCGGCTTTGTTGCCGATGATGTTCCTATCGTCATCGGCTTCAAAGGCGTCGAGCAGGATTCGGGGTGCCTTCCCGTTGAGGTGTTTGCGCAGGAAATGGGCAATGTTTCCCGATTTGCCGTCCTCAGCGGCCCGAATCACGCGGAGGAGGTCGTGTTCGGCCAGCCTTGCGCTACGGTTATCGCTTCGGAGGATCCTGATACGGCTCGGTTTTTCCAAAGATTGTTCTCGACCCAATCCTTCAGAGCCTATGTCAGCGACGACGTGCGCGGTGTTGAGCTCTGCGCTGCATTCAAGAACGTCATCGCCATCGCCGTCGGTGCATCCTATGGGCTCGGTTACGGCGATAACACCGCCGCGATGATCATGACCCGCGGTCTTGCCGAGATGAGCCGATTAGTGGAAGCGTGCGGAGGATCCGCCATGACCTGCCTGGGGCTTGCCGGAGCGGGCGATCTCATTGCGACGTGCACCAGCGAGCATTCGCGCAATCGCACCTTCGGATCGAAGATGGCGCAGGGAATGTCGTTGGACGAATATCGCGAGCAGACCCACATGGTTGTCGAAGGGGCCCTTGCCTGCAAGACCCTTGATACGCTCGCTCGGCGTCACGAGGTCGATCTTCCCATCACAGAAACCGTCCGTTCGGTTCTTTGGGAGGGCGCCGATCTGCGTGTGGCTGCCGAATCCATGTTCGACCGTCCCCTTAAGCCTGAATTCTGAACCGCTGACGCTGATTCGAAGCCATCCTTCATGTTCGACTCGTGACCTCCGCAGCCGGTTGCATCTCATCGCAAAATGAAAGCGGTTCCCAGAGGGAACCGCTTTTTCGTGCTGGTGCCGGGTGTCGACGTTCGGATTACAGTTCGAGGTTTTTGAAGGCCTCGGGAACTTCCTTGAAGCCCTTGGACTTCACGGCGCACATGATGAAGCCGATGGCGAACCAGGTCAGACCCATTGCCCATGTGAAGGGTGCGAAGCCGGTGAACACGTAGACCAGGATGATGATGCCGATCCATGGGCAGATTGCATATTTGAGCCAATCTCCGATGGTGTTGCGTTTCTTCTCCTTGATGAAGAAGAACCAGAATACGGAGAAGTTCAGTAGAATGAACGATGACAAGGCTCCGAAGTTGACCAACGTTGCCAAGTCCGCCATGGTCAGGACCAGAGAGAGCACCATAGCGACGGCGCCGATGAAGATGGCACCGACCCAAGGGGTCTTGTACTTGGGGTGGACCTTGCCGAAGATGCTGGGGATGACCTTGTCGCGGCCCATGCCATAGAGAAGACGGGATGCGGCCATCTGCGCATTCATGATGTTGGCGATGCCGACGGCCACGATGTTGATGACGAGCATGATCTTCATGAAGATGTCGCCGCCGATGAGCTGGCAGCCATAGAAGAATGCATTCTCGGCATGCTCGGGCGTCCAGCTTGCCCAGTCGGGCTGGATGAGGGATGCCATGTAGGTCTGGACGGAGAAGCAGACGATGATGATGCCCAAAGCGATCATGATGCCGCGACCGATGTTCTTTTCAGGATGCTCGGTTTCTTCGGCCAGTGTGGAGATGCCGTCGAAGCCCAGGAAGTTGAGAGCCGCAATCGAAATGCCTGCGGCCAAGAATCCGAAGGTGACCTTATCAGACTGCCAGATGGGATCCATGTTGAACTCGCCGGTTCCGCCGCCGCCCATGATGAAGTTGCATCCCAGGGCAACGAAAGCGATGACGGCGATAATCTCAATGGCGAAGATGACGAAGTCGATGCCTCGGCTCATGGAGATGCCGCGGATGGTCACAAACGTGTTGAAGCAGATGAAGACGATCACCCACAAGAACCAAGGGCTGTTGGGTACGAGCATGGTTCCCCAGTTGGCCACCATGACGTAAAGCAGTGCCGGGGTGATGCAGTAGTCGAGAAGGATCAGCCATCCGGACATGAAACCCACATGGGGGTTCAGGCCGCGCTGAACATAGGAATACACAGAACCCGCGATGGGGAAGCGCTTGCTCATCTGCACATAGCTCAATGCAGTGAAGCCGATGGCCACGAAGCCGACCAGATACACCAGCGTCGACATGCCCAGACCATCTTGCTGCACCAGACCCCAGATGGAGTGCGGTGCGATGATCACCATGAACAGGACGCCGTACAAGACGACATCCCACAGACCGAGCCCGCGTCGCAGCTCCTGCTTGTAGCCGAACTGTTCAAGCGTGGCGTTGCCGGCTTTGTCAGCGGTTTTTGGTTCCGCCATTGGACACCTCTTTCCTCAATTGTTCGTTTACCGGTTCCAGAAGTGCCGAAATCTCATTGACGGACGCAAACCGTGCACCCGTACTCCCACGAAGGGAGTACGGGTGCATGATGATCTCCATTCGGCTGATAGCCTTCTGGT
Source organism: uncultured Eggerthellaceae bacterium (assembly GCA_963558905.1). Lineage (GTDB taxonomy): Bacteria > Actinomycetota > Coriobacteriia > Coriobacteriales > Eggerthellaceae > Slackia. Next base: position 3,838 of record CAUWJA010000041.1, on the reverse strand, counting down.
TGCTGTGCCGATTCTATTGCTTTATTGGGATAAAGTATGTTGAATCCGTTAAGGACGGGGGACAAGCGGAGCAAAATCAGGCAATTTCGGCGTGCCGATGCGCAGAGACACCTGTACTTCGCACGGTTCGCAGCCCTGGCTGATTTCGACATCGCTTTGGATGGACATGTACATATAGGTTTCAACGTTATCCCAAGAAGTCACCTGCATGAGCAACCTCTGCATTTCCTTTGACGCATTCATGAGCGCCTCATCGTATTTCGGTGCGCTTGCGTTCACGTACCATTTGTCCTTGGTTTCCAGGACGGGCCAGTGAAGTTCGAAGGATTTGACCAATGCGGTCGTTACGGTTATCTCGGCCGGAATCTCGATTCCGGTTCCGCACAGCTCCCCGTCTCCCATCGCGGCGTGGACATCGCCCATCTGCAGCAAAGCGCCGGGAACGCGGACGGGCAGGTAGAGGCGCGCACCTTTCGTGATGAGCTTATTGTCCATGTTGCCGCCGTGGGCGCCGACGTATCCATCGATGACGTCTTCCCCGTCCGGGGCGGTGCCGATGACGCCGATCATGGGGTCGATGGCGATCTTGACGCCGTTGAAATCGGCAAAGCCGTCTTTGACCGCGATCTTTTTGGTGCGATAGCCCGTTGTCTCGAACAAAGGACCGCAGTGGTCATCGGTGGCAACGGTGCCCTCGTCGGCGACTTGGATATCGATGATGTCTACAACCAGCACGTCACCGGGTTGTGCGCCCTCGATGAATACGGGACCGGCTGCCGGGTTGGCGCCGCCGTAGGTATAATCAAGGTCGGCCATCGTCGTCGATTCGTCGCAGATGCGATTGCTGAAACAGTCTTTGGTGATGAATTTCAGGAATTCACCGGGTTTGGCCGTTGCACAGGGCGCATTGTCTTTCGAGAATGCATAAACTTGATCTTCTATGATGTGCATTGTGCTCCTTCTTTCTCCGTCGCATGCGGATGGTGCGCCGATACGCTACACGGCATTGTACTCTGCAAAGGTGCCGGCTTCGCCGCGATTGCCGCGATGTTGAAGAATGCTTTGCCTACTACGCATCCGCAATTGCACCTTGCCATGGATGCACGTGTCGCTTATACTCTAACGGTTGCACTTTTACCTGCTTCTTCGTTTCCACGCCCACCGCATGGTCACGCAGCTGCAGGCGTATGTACAATGCGGCCGGCAACAGCCGCACGAGCGCGGGTCATCCCGCGAAGAAAGGTGGAAGCATGGCTGACAAGCTGAGCATTTCCAAGGAGCGCACCGCAGAGCTCATCGCAGAGTACGGCAAGGGCGAAGGCGACTCCGGCAGCGCAGAGGTCCAGGTCGCAATCCTCTCCGAGCGCATCCGCAATCTGACCGAGCATCTCCGCAGCCACAAGAACGACAACCACACCCGTCGTGGCCTGATGATGCTGATCGGTAAGCGCCGCGGTCTTCTGAAGTACATCAAGAATCGCGACATCGAAGAGTACCGCGCTCTCATCAAGAAGCTCGGTATCCGCGACAACATCTAGTTGCGCTGAAAGCCCGCTTCATGGCGGGCTTTTGCATATTGAACGCAAAGATGTATCGACTTGCGTCTTTGCCGGAGAACGGTCGGTAGGGCAGGGGCCCTGCTGCTCGCGAGGACGGGCGAAGTGCCGCGTCCCGAAGAAGAAGAGAAAGAAGCATTTGAATCATGGAAAAAATCACGACGAGCTTCGAACTGTACGGAAAGCAGTACCGTTTCGAAACCGGCGAGCTGGCCAAGCAGACCACGGGCGCCGTCCTGGTCACGCAGGGGGAAACCACCTGCCTGGTCACCGCAGTCGTTTCCAAGGAGCAGAAGGACTATGACTTCTTCCCCTTGACCGTCGACTTCATGGAGAAGATGTATGCCGTGGGCCGCATTCCCGGCGGATACCTGAAGCGTGAGGCCAAGCCTTCTGACAAGGGCACGCTGACGGCGCGTATGATCGATCGTCCCATCCGTCCCGGATTCGCAGACGGTTTCAAGCAGGAAGTCCATATCGTTGCAACCACCTTCGCCTGCGACGGCCAGAATCCGCCTGACTGCATCTGCGTGGGCGGCGCCTCCGCTGCGCTGCTGTGCGGCGGCACTCCGTTCGACGGTCCTGCTGCCTGCGTGCGCATTGCGCGTGACAAGGAAACCGGTGAGTTCATCGTCAATCCCACGTATGCCGAGCAGGAGAACTCCGATCTCGAGCTGACCATTGCGGGCACTCGCGATTACATCTCCATGGTGGAGGCCGGTGCCGAAGAGGTCACCGAGGAGGATATGCTCGCCGCAATGGAATTCGGACAGGAGGCCATCGCCGCCTTCTGCGAGAAGCAGGCCGAGTTTTTGGCTTTGGTCAACCCTGAGTCCAAGGAATATCCCGTCCACGTAGCCGACCCCTGCATCGCAGAGCGTGTCGATGCCCACTTCGATGAGATGAGCGCGGCCTTGCATGACGCTGACAAGCTTTCCCGCATCGCCAAAGTCGAAGAGCTGAAGGCTTCCATCAAGTCCGATGATTTCTCCGATGAGGAGCGTGCCGCATGGGGCAGCGACATCGCCGCCGCCTGCAAGGCGCTTGAGAAGCGCGCTATGCGCCGCATGGTCATCGAGACCGGCGAGCGTGCCGATGGCCGCAGTGCGACCGAAATCCGTCCGCTCTACATCCGCCCGGGCTACCTGCCCCGCGTGCACGGCTCCGGCCTGTTCCAGCGCGGCCAGACCCAGGCGCTTTCCGTTTGCACCTTGGGTTTGCTCAATGAGGCGCAGCGTCTTGATACCATCGATCCCCAGGAATCCAAGCGCTATATGCATCAGTACAATTTCCCGCCGTACTGCACGGGCGAAGTCGGGCGCATGGGTGCTCCCAAGCGCCGTGAAATCGGCCATGGTGCTCTCGCGGAACGCGCCATCCTGCCCGTTCTGCCTTCCGAGGATGAATTCCCGTATGCCATTCGTGTGGTTTCCGAGATCCTGGAGTCCAACGGCTCTTCGTCGATGGCGTCCACCTGCGGCTCCACCCTTGCGTTGATGGATGCCGGCGTGCCCATCAAGGCTCCTGTTTCCGGCATCGCCATGGGACTCATCAAGGAGGGCGACGACGTCGTCATCCTTTCGGACATCCAGGGCCTCGAAGACTTCCTCGGCGACATGGACTTCAAGGTGACCGGCACCTCCAAGGGCATCACCGCCCTCCAGATGGACAATAAGGCCAAGGGCCTTTCGACCGAAATCCTCGGCCGCGCACTTGCCCAGGCGAAGCAGGGACGCGCATTCATCCTTGATGCCATGCTCGCTGAAATCGCCGCACCCCGCGCCGAGCTGCGCGATACCGCTCCTCGCATCGAGACCATCCATATTCCCGTTGAGAAGATCCGCGAGGTCATCGGCAAGGGCGGTGAAACCATCCGCGGCATCCAGGATTCGACGGGCGCGACCATCGAGATCCAGGAGGACGGCACCGTGCATATCGCAGCCGTTGACCAGGAAGCCGGTCGTGCGGCCAAAGCTGCCGTGGAAGCCATCGTCAAAGAACCTGAAGTCGGTGAAATCTACGAGGGCACCGTCGTCGGCATCCAGAGCTTCGGAGCATTCGTCAAGCTCACACCTTCCAAAGACGGCCTGCTGCATATTTCGCGCATGGCCAACGGTCGCGTGGGTCAAGTCGAGGACGTCCTCAATATGGGCGACACCGTCAAGGTCCAGGTCATCGAGATCGATCCCAAAAACGGTAAGATCTCCCTCGACCGCCTTGACAAACCTGAAGCACCCGAAGGCAGTGCTCCCGCGCCTCGCCCCGGCCGCGGTTCTCGTGAT
>CAUWJA010000040.1:0-9081 GCA_963558905.1 uncultured Eggerthellaceae bacterium | reverse complement strand
TGGTGTTCGAGCGCAGCGACCCCAGCGCCTCCACGTAGGCGGGCGGCAGGATGTCCGAATGGGTCGAAAGCAGCTGGCCGATTTTGATGAAGGTGGGCCCCAGGTCCTCGATGACCGCGACCACTTTGGCGGGCGTGATCTCCTTGTGCATGCCGTTGCGGCGCAGGACCTTGACGATCTCCGCAAGGCGCGCGCCCGAAGTCTTGTCCTTCAGACCGCCGTAGACGACCTTCGCCACTTCCTTCACCTTCACGGCACACCTCCGCCAAGCCGACGCCGCCCGCACACGGCCCCGCGCAGAAGGCACGGCGAACGGGCTGTTCAACCTCTCCATTCTACACAAGCCCCCGCCGAGGATGGCCATACGTTGGAAAAGCGTTGAACGCAACGACGTCGGAGCCGACGCGGGGTTCAGCGGCCGCAAGGCACCCCGCTCGCGCCGCGACTCGCCCGGGCCCGCGGCCGCAGCCCCGACCCGCCTTTTTGTCCACGAACCGCCATTTCCCGGTACACGGCGGTTTGGCGGTGGCGGATCGGGCGGCGCTAAACTCCGAGCACCTGTTCCGAAACGCCTGGGAAGGCTTTGATGGAGCGTTCGAACACACCCATGCAGTAAGCAAGGGTGAGACCGTAGTTGGAAACGGGTACGCCGGCATCCACGCAAGCGCGGATGCGCGAAAGCATCTGACGGCGCGTGAACATGCAGCCGCCGCAGTGGATGACCAAATCGTATTCGCTCAGATTCTCGGGGAAATCCGCACCCCGTACGTTATCGATGGCCAGCCCCTCCCCCACGCGCTTGCGAAGAAGGCGGGGGATCTTGACCCTCCCTATATCATCCCCGATGGGATGATGCGTGCACGCCTCGGCGATGAGCACTTTCGAATCCGGTGTGAGCCTGTCGATGGACAGTGTTCCGAGCGCCTGGGTCATCAGGTCGCCCTTGTTGCGCGCAAACGCCACGGAGAAGCCCGTGAGCGGCACATCCTCCGGAACCATTTCGGCAACCGCATCGAACACCTGAGAATCCGTAACCACGAGCGCAGGCGGTTCTCTCAGCGATCTCAGTGCTGCAGGAAGCTCGCAGTCTCGCACGCACAGCGGCATGCAGCCGCCGTCAAGCAAATCCCGAATGACCTGCACCTGGGGAAGGATGAGCCTTCCGCGCGGCGCCTCCTTGTCCAAAGGGATTACCAGTACCGCTGTTGAACCGGCCGGCACCACATCCGAAATGATCGCCGGGGCATTCACGTAATCTTCCGGCGCGCAATCGATGAGCGCCTGGGCCAACTCCCCTACCCCTTCGCGCCTTTCTGCGGCCATGCATACGCAAGGAAGCCCGCGCGCCTCCTCTGGGATGCCGCCACGGCAAAACCCCTCAAGGGCCTCCCATGCAATCGACCTGGACGACGCCTCCAGAAGGTCGACCTTGTTGAATACGATGACGACAGGCACCTTCTCCTCGCGAAGCCTTGCGAGCATGGCATCCTCGAACGGTCCCCAGACTCCGGCCTCGGTGACAAGAACGCCTATGTCGCAGCGTGCAACCGCATTCATCGTCTGCTCAACGCGAAGCATACCCACCGCACCCTCGTCATCAACCCCGGCTGTGTCGATGAAGAGGACCGGCCCCAAAGGAAGAAGCTCCATGGGCTTATCCACGGGATCCGTAGTGGTGCCGGCGAAGTCGCTGACAATGCTCACCCGCTGATCGGCAACGGCGTTGAGCACGCTGGATTTACCCACGTTGCGCCTTCCGAAAAGCCCGATGCAGAGACGGGAGCCCTTCGGCGTTCGCATCAGGGCGTTGCCGCTCTCACGCAGAAATGAGCCCGCCCGCCTTGCCTCGCCGAAAGCCTTCTGGCCATCTGCGTTACCCGGGTTTTTCGTGAATTCAAACCGATCCATCGTTTCCCACCTTAACCTGCAAGTCTGGAACCACTGCCCGCCGCGCAGGGCACCAACGAGTCGCCGCGGTCCGCAACGAGCTCATACCCGATCTCCCCGATGCGAACCCGCAGATCCGCCACGCCCTCCACCGCCTCCGCGCCGAAGCAAGCCTTTCCGTCATAGAGATCGTAGCTGCGCCGGCGCTCCACGGGCGAGAGGTTGGGCATGACGACGTTGGCGCCGGAAAGCACGCCCAGCTCGCGTCCATCCGGATCGATGGTCCCCAATGCCGTGGTGGCCGGAATGAGAGCCCGAGGATGGGCGAGCCGGATGCAGGCGAGCATGAATAGCGTCAACTCAAGCGAGCCTTGCTGCGCGCCAGCGAAGCGAGTTTGCCTATGGGGAATGAAAGGGCCGATGCCGACCATATGGGGCTGCAGCTGCCGGAGAAAGCCCATATCGCGGGCGAGATGGACCGCCCTCTGCCCCGGACTCCCAACCATGAAACCGCTTCCCACCTGATAGCCGATCTCCTTCAAGGCGAGCAGGCAGTCCTTCCTTGCCGCAAGGTTCATTTTCCTCGGATGCAGCAAGGCATAGTGGGCAGGATCCGCCGTTTCGTGGCGCAGCAGATAGCGCCCAGCGCCCGCATCGAAAAGCGCCCGGTAGCTCTCGCCCGAACGCTCCCCCAAAGACAAGGTGATAGCGCAATCGGGGAACCTGCGGTGAATTGCCCCGACCAGCGGGACAAGCCGTTCATCTGTGAAATATGGATCCTCTCCCCCTTGGAGGACGAACGTGCGGAATCCCGATCCATAACCCGCCTCGCAGCACCTGATCACTTCATCCTCATCCAGGCGGTAGCGCTCCACCGACCTGTTCGAGCAGCGGATGCCGCAGTAGAAGCAATCATTTCTGCAATGGTTGGAAAGCTCGATGAGGCCCCGCATGAAGACTTTCCTCCCATACACGGCATCACGTACCGCACATGCGCGATTGCGGAGGTATGCCGAAACCTGAGGCGTTCTCCCCTCGATGAGCTCGACCCATTCGGCCTCCGTGAGGCAATGGCCCTCCTCGAGCTTGTCTACGAGTCGAAACCGGCGCATCAAGCCTACTCCCCTCAGAAACGCAGGTCCCTGACGCCGTTCTCGATGGCATCCATGTTGCGCAACAGACGGTCATACATCTTCGACTGCATGATGGCGGGGCTTTCAAGTTCCCTACGCACAAGCACCTCTCCGGCGGCGCGCACCGCAGGGGATGCGTAATCGATGAGATACTCCATCAAGGTCATGAGGGCATTCGGATGGCAGAACGCAGAGATCTGCTCCGCCTTGCATACCTCCATGAAACGCTCGCCCTGGCGGCCGGCGCGATAGCAGGCGGTGCAGAAACTGGGAATGTAACCCAATCGGATGAGCCAGCCCATCACTTCATCGAGGGAACGGTTGTCGCTGACTTCGAACTGGCTGGTGCTTAGATCCTCGGGCTCCGGCTCAAGGTAACCGCCAACGCTGGTACGGGAACCACCGCTTATCTGGGAGACGCCGAGCTCCAATAGGCGCTCACGGCAGGCACGGCTCTCACGCGTGGAGACGATCATGCCCGTGTAGGGAACAGCGATGCGGATGCATGCAACGATTTTCATGAAGATGTCATCGGGCACTCCGTTGTCGAAGGCACCCGGATCGATGTCGTCCGCCCTGCGGATGCGCGGAACGCTGATGGTGTGCGGGCCGACCCCGAAAGCGGCCTCAAGATGCTCGGCATGCATCAGCAGGCCGGCGAACTCGTAGTCATAGTTCTCGAGACCGAAGAGAACTCCCAGACCCACATCGTCGATTCCGCCCTCCATAGCGCGGTCATGGGCTTCCGTGTGCCAGGCGTAATCGTGCTTGGGTCCGCTCGGATGAAGCTTCCCGTAGCTTTCCTTGTTGTAGGTTTCCTGAAAAAGGATGTAGGTGCCGATCTCCGCTTCTTTGAGCTTGCGGTAGTTCTCAACGGTGGTCGCGGCGATGTTCACATTGGCACGGCGGATCGAACCGTTCTCATGTTTGACCGAATAAATGGTCTCAAGGCTTTCGAGGACGTATTCGATAGGATTTTCGACAGGATGCTCGCCCAGCTCGATGGCCAGGCGTTTATGGCCCATATCCTGCAATGCGCGAACCTCTTCGGCAATCTCCTGCTGCGTGAGCTTCTTGCGGGGAATGTGCTTGTTCTGCGCGTGATAAGGACAGTATACGCAGCCGTTCACGCAATGGTTGGATAGGTACAGCGGGGCGAAAAGGACGATGCGATTGCCGTAATACGCCTGCTTGATATCCCGGGCGATCTGGAAAATCTTCTGGATGCGCTCCTCATCCCGGCATGCAAGCAGAACGCTTGCTTCCCTGTGGCTCAGGCCCTTCATCTTCGCCGCCTGCTCCAAAATGCCGTCGACGAGCTCGAGGTCCCCAGCCGCCTTCCTTGCGTACTCGAGGGTGTCGAGGATCTCCTGATGGTCGATGAATTCATCTGCATGGGGTGAAGCGACATCGTACACGATATCTCCCTTCTCTATCTGCCCTTGCTATCGTCCGAAGAACACGGACGAGGCCCTTTCGTAGAAACACTCCCCTTTCATCCGGAGGAGCCTCACGGATGCTGCGCCGCTGCGGATACCGAGCCCGTCCGGCGGATACTCGAGGCCCAGCGACTCTCCGTCGACTTTAATCGACGGTCCGTCCCCCGCCCTCTCCCCGAAAGGACCGAAGCGGATCTCGACGAAATCATCCTGCCCGGTGACCACCGCGCGGGAAGAAAGGGTGTGGGGCGCAATGGGCACTATCACCAGGCCTTTGTTGGAGGGAGCCAGCAAAGGTCCCCCTGCGGAGAGCGCGTATGCGGTCGATCCCGTAGAGCTCGAAACCACCACGCCGTCACCGCGCATGGTCGCGATTTCGCAGCCGGAGATGCCGACGGCATACTCCATGGCATTCATGGACGGGCTGCGGTTCACCGAGACATCATTGAGGGCGAAGAGCCGATGCGGCCGGTTTTCCTTCGCTTCAGACGGCCCCCAGAGCAACTCGATCTCCAGCGTGGGAAGAACCTCCGTCCGGCATTCCCCTTCCAGCGCCGCCTGAACGGGTGCCAGGGGACTCGGGCTTTCCGAGCCGGAAAGATAGCCCAGATGACCGCAGTTCACACCGAGGATAGGCACATCGAGCAGAGCAGCCAAACGTGAAGCGCGAAGGACGGATCCGTCGCCGCCTAAAACGACCATGAAGCGGAAGGGTTCGCTCAGCCTTCCATCTTGGAGAAGCCCGCAGGTATCCCCAAGCGCCTCGGAACAGGCAGGTATCTCGTCCAGATCGACGACCTCGAAGCCGACGGAGCATCTGCGCAGATGCGAGAGGATGACCTCCGCAGCGCGGCATGCCTTTATGTTCTCATGCCAAAAAGCGACTAGGACGCGCATTTCGATACCTTCCAGGCTCGACTGACGACAACACGGCAAGCAAGGCAGTCTCACAGGGCGGTGCGACGGCAAGGAGGTCGACGCACCGCCCTTTTCGGCATGAAGCCGAGCCGGGACCGCATAGGTCAGATGGTCCAATCCATCTGCTCCGTATGCAGCCAGGCATGAGACTTGTGAGAGAGAGGCTGACCAAGGCAGGTCTCGTAGAGTTTCCGTATATCGGGGTTCTCATGGGACATGCGCAGCTCATCGTCGGCATCGAGTCTGTTGAGAACGGTTGCGCGCTCGTCCGCGAACTCATGGTTGAATCGGATGGGCTGTCCTCCGCCGCCAACGCAACCGCCAGGGCAGGCCATGACTTCGACGAAATCATAGGCAACCTCGCCGGCCGCAAGGGCATTGAGGAGCTTTTCGGTATTGCCCAGCCCGTTGACGACCGCGATTTTGATCACGGAGCCGCCGATCTCGAGCTGCTTGTCCATCCAGGGGCGCTGCGTAGAGGCCGCAGTGCAGTCGCAGATATCGAAATCGGGCTTCTCGCCGGTAAGCAGGAAAGCGGCGGTGCGCAGCGCAGCCTCCATCACGCCGCCGGTGCGGCCGAAGATCACGCCGGCACCCGTGGAAAGGCCGAGAGGGCTATCGAAGTCGGTCTCTTCAAGGGCGGCGCAATCGACCGAGAACATACGGAGCATGCGGTCGAACTCACGGACGGTGAGCACGGCATCGACGTCACGGCCGCCCTCAGTGCGCAGCTCGGGGACGTCGCACTCGTATTTCTTGGCAACGCAGGGCATGATCGAAACGCAGAAGATGCTCTTCTTGCCCGCTGCCTCCATGGCCTCGCCGAGAGTGTTCTTGACGAGCGCACCCAGCATCTGATGAGGAGATTTCGCACTGGAAAGCTGCGCGACGATCTCCGGATGGTACAGCTTGGAGAAGCGCACCCAGCCAGGACAGCACGAGGTGAACATGGGGCGGGGTTTATCGCTTTTGAGGAACTCGAGGAACTCGCTGCCCTCTTCCATGATGGTGAGGTCTGCGGCGAAGTCGGTATCGAAGACACGGTCGAAGCCCAAGGCCCTCAAGGCGCTGGCCATGCGCTTGGGAGTTGCCGCCTCACGGCTGAGATTGACACCTTCCCCCCATGCCGAGCGGACGGCGGGAGCCACCTGAACCACAGTCATGACCTCGGGATCGAGAATGGCATCGAGAACCCGGTCGATATCGCTTCTGGCGCTGAGGGCGCCGGTGGGACAGTGCGTGATGCACTGGCCGCACAGGGCGCATCCCGCGTCGGAGATGTCAAGAGCCCCCTTGACGGCGACGTCCGCGTGGACGCCCGACCCAACGGGCTCCCATACGGCGCAATGCTGCACCTTCTCGCAGATGGCAACGCAGCGCATGCACTTGATGCACTTCGAAGAATCCCTGATCAGCGGAAAATCCTCATTCCAAATGCCCCGCTGGGGAGCTTCGCAGCCGCTTTCGCCGACGAAGAGGTCGGCGGCGATTTCACGCAGGGCGCAGGTGTCCGCACGCACGCACGAGGTGCACTCGGACCGATGGGAATCAAGCAGGGCTTCGACATTAGCGCGGCGCATGGCAACAACCCGGGGGTCGCCGGTCCTCACCTGCATCCCCTCGCGAACGGGGGTGCTGCAGGCAGCGCAAGGAGCGCTCTCGCCATCCACCTGGACCAGGCACACGCGGCAGGAGCCGATGATGTTGAGGTCCTTGAGAGCGCACAGCATGGGGATATGGATACCCAGACCCTCGGCCGCCTCGAGGATGGTAGTCCCCTCGGCAACGCTCGTCTCACGTCCGTCAATGCTGAGATTTACCATTGCCCCAGCCCCTTTCCATTAAGCGCGCCTACGCCGAAGTGGTCGCAACGCAGGCAGCGGCCGCACTCCTGGGCTGCCTCCTCGGCGCTCATGGGCAGCTCCACATAGTCGAAATCCTTCTTGCGCTCCCTTGCGGGACGCTCGGCGATATTCACCCTGCCGTAAGGGGTGCGGTCGTTGGGTCTTGCAGGAGGAACCGCCACCGCGCACTCGAGCTCATGGTGGAAGCCGAGGAACTCATCGATGTTACGGGCGGCAGTCTTGCCGGCACCGATGGCCATGACCACGGTTTTGGGTCCGGTTTGGCAGTCTCCGCCGACGAAAATGCCGCCATGGCCCTTGGAGCGCAGGAATTCATCCGCTACGAAGCAGGCTTTCTCTGCAGGCATGCCGAATTCCTCAAAGGGTGCGCTGACGACATCCTGGCCAACGGCGATAAGGATGACATCCGCCTCAATGCGCTGTTCGGGCTTATCGGCCGCAACGGGAGCCGGGCGGCCGCGCCTGACGGGGCCGATGCGCTGAGGCTGCACCACCAACGCGTCAGCCTTTCCCTCTGCGTCGGCTTCGATTCGGACAGGAGCCTGAAGCGTCAGCATCTCAACGCCCTCGGCGATCGCCGATTCAACCTCCTCGGGCAGCGCGGTCATATCCTCGAGCCTGCGACGATAGACGATGGTGACGGAATCCGCACCGGCACGCACGGAGGTGCGGGCGCAATCCATGGCGACATTGCCGCCTCCGATGACGACAACCTTCTTGCCGGTGAAGTCCGGATGGATGCCATCACCGATCTTCTCGAGCAGCGCCACGGCGGACATGACGCCCTCATTCTCTGCGCCGTCGATTTTGAGGGTCTTTCCGCCCTGCGCACCTATAGCCACATAGACGGCATCGAATTCGGCGACTATGCGTTCCATCTCCGCCGCATCGACCTTGTGCCCGTAGCTGACCTGGATATCGCCAGCGCCCAAAATGGCACGGATATCCTCATCGAGCCGTTCACGGGGGAATCGATAGGCGGGAATGCCGTAGCGCATCATGCCGCCGAGCTGCTTGCGGCCCTCGAAGACCTCAACCCCATGGCCCATAAGGGCCAGGTAGTAGGCGCATGTCATGCCAGACGGACCGCCGCCGATGACGGCGATGCGTTTGCCGGTAGACTCGGCGGCGGCAGGGGTCTCAACGGTATCGGCTGCCACATTGTCGACCGCAAACTTCTTTATGCCGCGGATATTGAGAGGAGCATCGATGATGGTGCGGCGGCAATGGGCCTCGCACGGATGCTCGCAGACCAATGCGCATGCCGTAGGGAACGGATTATCCTTGCGGATCATCTTTATCGCACTTGCGCAGTCGCCCTCTTGGACCAAAGAGATATAAGCGGGCACATTGACGTGCGCAGGGCACTCGGTGACGCAAGGGACGCTCTGCCGGGTATCGGCGTCGCAGATTCCCAGCTCCAAATGGCATCTGTACTCGAGCTGGAAGGCTTCCAGGCCCTTGAGGACCTGATCGCCCGCGTCATAGCCTATGGCGCAATCCGCGGAATCCCTCAAAAGACGGGCCCGTTTCGCAATCTCCTCGATGGTGCCCTCATCGGCTCGATACGAGACGACTTCCTCCAGAAGCTCCTTGATGCGGGGGATACCCTCCCGGCAAGGAGTGCACTTTCCGCAGGTCTGGGCTGCGCAGGTTTCCAAAAGGCCGATCTGCACGGCTATGGGGCAGGTACCCGGAGGCATTGCCTCCACGCGGCGCGCGTACGCCTCGGAGAGCTCCCCTATCATGGCATCCGCCTTAGAACGATCGTTGATCTTGATCATGGAACTTTCACCTCCTTCTTTATCCGAATCGGTACATGACGCCCATGGAAGGCCG
>CAUWJA010000039.1:0-9142 GCA_963558905.1 uncultured Eggerthellaceae bacterium | reverse complement strand
TAATAAAAGCATGCCCCGCTGTGCGCGATTTTCGACCTAAGAGGCTCGAAAATCGCGCACAGCGGTGCAAACATGCGATCAGCAAGACAAGCGCATCCTGCAGGCGAACGCGGCTCACGAACGGATGCGTCCTGCAACCAAGCGCATCCGTCCGCCTTGAAGGGTTCCGCCAAACGTTGCGCTAGACCACCTTCACGACTGCATGGTCGAGCGCCCATTGGGTTGCCGCCATGCGTTCGGCATTCTCGCGCACCATGAACATGCGGCCCTCATCCTCGAACTGCTTGAGCAGCGCAACAGGGTCGGCATCGGGCTGAAGCAGGGAAACGGCCTCAAGAAGCGAATCTTCCGTCAGCTCAAGTCCGACATGGCGGAACAGGGCATCAAGAGCGAACGAATCGCGCAGCGCCTGCGCAGACTGCGCACGCACCGATTCCTCGAACTGCTGCGCAGTCATCCCCTGCGAAGCGAGATGCTGGTCAAACGTCACGCCCTGGCTTTCGATCTGCATCTGCATCATGCCAGCCATCTCTTCGGCGAAGTCATCGATCAGCGCTGCGGGAATCTCCCCCATCAGGCGCTTGCCGTACTCGCCCACCACCGACATGCTGCGGTTCTGCTCGAAGGAGTCGGCCTGATACTGCTCGCCGGCCTGGCGCATGGCCTCACGCAGCGCTGCCACGCTGTCGATGCCCTGGGCCCCGAAGGTTTCCTTCACCCACGCATCGGTCACCTCGGGGATGCCCGCAGCCGAATCGCCGGACTCGGAATCAGCGCTCTGCGCAGCGAACTGCTCAGCCAGCATTGCAATCTGGACGTCGACATCCTCGTCGGTCACGGGGCTGATGCCGGGAATCTCAACTTCCACGGGCTCATAGCTGGAAAGCTCGAAAACGGGCTTCTCGACAAACGTCATGGTGAACGCGAAGGGCGCACCCGCAACAGGGGCGCCGATCGCCACGGGGTCGGGAGCGGCAACAGGGAAGCGTTCGGCTTGCGTGATGGCGAACGGAACCAGATACCCCATCACGGCGGTCTTGACCATATCGGACGCATGGTCGCCGACGATGGCACGCAGATACTCTACGGGGTCGGCCCCCTTCTGCATGGGGACTCCCATCTGAGCCAGAAACATCTCGACACCCTGGCTGAGCGCGCGCTCCACCATGGGAGCCTCCGCCTCGACCAGCAATTCAACACGGCCCTCGCCGAGCTCTTTCACATCAACCTTGAGCATGGCTCACTTCCCTTCGATAACGGGGATTTCTTCTCGGTATTCCTCATCGAGGTTGCCTTCGTATACGTAATGCCTGGTCTCGCGCGCGATCATGCCGGAAAGCATCAGGACCATGATGATGTTGGGAATGGCCATGAGCGCATTGCCGATATCGGAGACGGTCCACACGACATCGCCGATGCCGATGGCGCCCAAAAAGCCCACGACGACATACAGGACCTGGTACGGGATGCGCGCATGCTTGCCGAACAGATACACGGCGCAGCGGTTGCCGTAGTAGCTCCATCCCAATATGGTCGAGTAGGCGAAGCTGATCATGCCCAGCACCAGCACGGGCGTGCCCAGATACGGAATCGTGGCGAATGCGGCGCTGGCCAGCTCGGCACCCTTGTAGAACGTGGGGTTGGCCAGGATGTCCTCGCCGATGGCCGGGTTGGCAAGCATGGTGGAGACCAGCACGATGCCGGTGATGGCGCAGATGACCACCGTGGACCAGAATGTGCCGGTCATGGCGACAAGGGCCTGACGGGCGGGATTCTTGGTCGCAGCGGCGGCCGCCACGATGGGAGCGGAGCCCAAGCCGGATTCATTGGAGAACAATCCGCGGGCGCAGCCGAACTGCAGCGCCACCATGATGCCGCTGCCCACGGCACCGCCGAACGCGGCCTTCGCCGTGAATGCGCACTCGACGATGAGCGCCAACGCCGGAACGATGTATTGCCAGTTGAACACCATGATGATGATGCAGCCCACAGCGTAGGCGATGGCCATCACGGGAACCAGCTTCTCGCATACATGGGAGACCGCCTTGACGCCGCCGAAGATGACGGCGAAGACCAGCACGGCTATGATCAGGCCAACGACCCATTCGGGCAAACCGGGCAGATTCGAGCAGATGATGCCGGTCATGGCGGCAGACTGCACCGCCGATCCGGTGCCGATGGTCGCCACGATGGCGAACAAGGCGAAGGAAACGGCACCCAGCTTCGCCCACCAGGGAATCGAATCGTCCTTGCGCTTGAAGGCGCGCTCCCATGCGTACATGGCGCCGCCCAGCATCTCGCCCTTATGGTCCTTGACGCGGTATTTCACAGCCGCGAACACTTCGGCGTATTTGGTGGCGATGCCGAAAACGCCGGTGATCCACATCCAGAACACCGCACCCGGCCCGCCTGCGAGGATGGCGGTTGCCACACCGACGATGGACCCGGTGCCGATGGTTCCGGCAAGCGCGGTCACCAGCGCGCCGAACTGGCTCACATCGCCTTCCGCGCCTTCATCCTTGGTGACCGACATCTTGATGGCCAGAGGAAGCTTGCGCTGAATGAAGCCCGTACGGATGGTGAGGAAGATATGCGAGCCCAAAAGCAGCGCAATCATGACAGGACCCCAGACGAAAGCGTCCACCTGGTTGAGTATCTCTATAATATCCATTGCTCTCCTATCCAACGGGAAAGCATTGTAGCGTAACCCACGTGCATGGAGGTCCGCATGGCCGTACTGTTCCTCGAATACCCGAAATGCTCCACCTGCAAGAAAGCCAAGAAGTGGCTCGACGAGCATGGAGTCGAATACACCGACCGGCATATCGTCGAAGACAACCCGACCGCCGACGAACTTCGCGCGTGGCTGCACGCGAGCGGATTGCCCCTGCGCCGCTTCTTCAACACCAGCGGCATGCTGTACCGTGAGCTGGGCGTGAAAGAGAAGCTGGATGCAGGCATGGGCGAAGACGAAGCGCTGGAGCTGCTTGCCAGCAACGGCATACTCGTGAAGCGCCCTCTGCTGGTGACTGACGGCGCCATCATTCCCGGATTCAAGGAAGATGCCTGGGCTGCCGCCCTGCTATAGGGACTGCAGCTTCGAAGCGGAGCCGCAGTCCTGCCGAACGCTACAGCTCCGCTTCATACCATGACTCTGCGACCAAATCCGGCACGCGTCTGAACTCGCGGATGTTCTGGGTGACCAACACCGCTTGATAGGCGCGTGCCATGGCTGCAATGAGCGTATCGTTCGGCCCGATCCGCTCCCCGCACCTCTCGAGATGGCTCCTTATCGCTGCATATTCGTACGCGCAGCGCTCGTCGAACGGCAGGATTTCAAAAGGCATCAGAAACGCATTCAGCATGCGCCCGTTGCCAACAGGATCGTTGCTCTTGACGACGCCGAGCCGCAGCTCTGCCAGAACAATTGAAGGAATCTTGAACGAAGAAGGGTCGCCGGCACGCAGGATCTGAAAACCCAGCGGCAACTTGCCTTTCATGAAATCAATGCAGACACACGAATCGAGCATGTACATGGCAACCGCCTAAAACGCCGTCCTGGCGCCATCGTCTTCATACGAAAGCTCATCGGGTGCAACCAGAGAATCGTCAGCCGCGCCGTATGTCTCCCAGAACGAATCGGGCCATGCGCTGCGCGCACGGTCGCGAATCAACGCCGCCGTGTATTTCGACATCGACACGCCAGAGTTCGCCGCGTCGGCCTTCAACAGCTCGAACGTAGGCTCGTCAAGATACAAGGATAGCTGCGGCATCGTTCCACCTTTCCCGTTGAGAATCGCTGCCTCTCAGACTGGAGGCGTTCCATGACCGAACCCGTTTCACATAACCAAGTATACAGGCAAGTATATCGTTCGCAATACGATTCGGCCGACTTTTCCGACGACGCGACTCCCTGCACCGAATACAAGCCGAAGGGCACCCCATCAATTCAAACATTTGTTCTACCGATGTGCTATACTGCTAGC
The DNA here is from genome assembly GCA_963558905.1 of uncultured Eggerthellaceae bacterium. Lineage (GTDB taxonomy): Bacteria > Actinomycetota > Coriobacteriia > Coriobacteriales > Eggerthellaceae > Slackia. Next base: position 5,156 of record CAUWJA010000039.1, on the reverse strand, counting down.
ATGTCAGAGGAGGAACCATGCCGGCGACAGTTCAGCTCAATACGAGAATCGATCCCATGCTCAAGCGCAGCGGAGATGCCGTTTTCGCACGAGGCGGATTCACTCCGAGCGATGCCGTGCGTGCCCTATGGACATATGCTGCACGCCATCAGGAGATTCCCGATTTCATGCTTTCCGGCGAAGAAGGCGACCGCACCCGTGCTCCCGAAGCGGACGAAGCTCCCCGGACGTCCGCCGGCCTCGCATTGCGCGTCGCAGCCGAGCAATGCGGATTCAAAGCCATCCCCAACAGCAGCACCGCAGAAAATGCTCCCTCATGGGAGGACCTGCGAGATGAAATATACGACGCCATGCTTGACGAAATGGAGCAGCGATGCCGCTGATAAAAGCATCGAACCTGCTGCTCGATACGAACGTATGGCTCGATTACTTCCTTGCCGCAGGTCCGCACCTCGCCTCAATCGAACGCCTGGTCGAACTGCGTTTCGACGGCAAAATATCCCTCATGTACGCCCCGACCACGGCGAAGGACCTGTTCTGCCTCATCCCCCGGCGACTCCGCAGGCTTGATGCGGACGGAGCCGGAAAACCGCCTTCGACATACGCCCCGGCGGCGTGGGCATGCGTCGAGCGCCTGATGGAAATCGCGTTCGCATCCCCGCTCTCATTCGCCGAGTGCGAGCTGGCCCGCATGATGCGCTCCTCATTCGATGACTTCGAAGACAACCTGGTGATCGCATCAGGGGGAAACCGCACATGCCGACTACGTGGTGACCGGCGACAAAGCGATGCTCGCGGCATTCCCGGAGTGCTGCATCACCCCCGAACGCGCGATTGAAATACTGTCGATCGGAGGCATCGTCTAGAAGCCGGAGGAAGCTGACGCTGAAGCCGTTTTGGACAATCCGCCGATTCTGTGGTGAAAAACTCGACCTTGAGCAATCTTCGCCTTGCACCGCATTTTCGACAGACCTATAATCGCAGCCGTACTGTTTCAGGGCGAGGTGGAATTCCTCACTGGCGGTAAATCGGCGCAGCAGCCGCTTCGGCGCTGCGGACGCTCGGCGAACGGCCGGCGCAACCCGATGAGTCCGCGACCCTGCATGCGTTGGTTCGCATCGCAGGCTGACCTGGTGAAACTCCAGGACCAACGGTTAAAGTCCGGATGGAAGAGGCAGGTGATCTGAATGTCTGAACAGTCTAAATCCGTCAATTTCCAGAATACGAATGCATGGGAGACCAAGCAGCTTGTCACCATGGCGCTGATGTGCGCCATGTCCGCATTGCTGCAGTTCGTGCAGATACCCATAATCCCGGCCATGCCGTTTCTGTGCTACGACGCATCGCTGATGCCCGCCATGGTATGCGGCTTCGCGTTCGGGCCGGCGTCGGGTATCGTCGTGGGCGCCATCGCATCGGTCATCCACGGTCTGATCCTGGGCGAATGGGTCGGCACCATCATGAACGTCTTCGCCACGCTGTTCTTCGTGTGGCCCGCCGCGACGATCTACCGCCGCATGCATACGTTCAAAGGCGCGATCCTCGGCCTGACCGCAGGATCCATCTGCGCCATCATCGGCGCCATGCTCACCAACCTGACCATCGGCGTATGGTTCTGGTACGGCAGCGTCGAGGCCATCCTGCCCATGCTGCTTCCCTTCGTCCTTCCGTTCAACATCATCAAAACCGTGCTGAACTCCATCCTGACCCTCATTGTCTACAAAGCGGTCTCAAACCTGATCACTCCGAAGAAATCCCAGGTCAAAGGTCGTTAGGATTCCATATCACCAAGCAGAAGGCACTTCCATGAGCAATACTCCGACAACGGCGGACGGCGCCGCCATCATCGAGTGCGACGGCGTCCGCTTCACCTACGACGGCCAAAGGCAGGCCCTCGACGGCATCAGCGCGCATATCCGCGCGGGTGAATTCGTCTGCATCCTGGGCGGCAACGGATCGGGCAAGAGCACGCTGGCCAAACACCTCAATGCACTGCTGCTGCCCGACGAAGGCGCCGTGCACATTGACGGAAGCGACACCTCCGACGCGCAGGCCACCTACCTGATCCGTTCCACAGCGGGCATGGTGTTCCAGAATCCCGACGACCAGCTGGTGGCATCGCTCGTCGAAGACGACGTGGCCTTCGGACCGGAGAACCTGGGCGTTCCCACCGAAACGATTGCCCGGCGCGTCGCCGATGCGTTGCGCGAAGTGGGTCTGATCGGATTCGAGAAACATGAGACCCACGCGCTGTCCGGAGGACAGAAGCAGCGCGTTGCCATTGCCGGCGTGCTGGCCATGGAACCGAAGATCATCATCCTCGACGAAGCTTCGGCCATGCTTGACCCTCGCGGCAGGAAGGGCCTCATGCGCGTATGCAAGCAGCTCAACGGCCGCGGCATGACCATCGTCATGATCACCCATTTCATGGAGGAAGCCGCCGAAGCCGACCGCGTCATCGTGCTGGAGAACGGGCACGTGGCCCTCGATGGCTCCCCAGCTGAAGTGCTGGTGCGCACTGACGTGCTGAGCAGACTCAACCTGGAGGTCCCGTTCGCCTGCAACCTGTCGCTTGCCCTGCGCGGCCTAGGCGCGAACGTGCCCGTCTGCGTATCCGAGGCCGAACTCGTCGATGCCGTGGCCGCCCTGCCGCGCCGATCCTGCGCAACCGCGCCCCACGACTCCGGCAGCACCCCGGCGCCCGAACGCCCCGTGCATCCCGAACCGGACACGGCATCCGCCGACGCGCATGCCGGCAAGCCGTCCGCCGTCATCAAGTTCGACGGCGTCTCCTTCACATATGACACCGCCGAAAGCAAGAAACGCCGCAAGGGCAAGCGCTTCGGCACGCACATGCACGACGAGCAGAGCGAGCGTGCCGCCTGGGGCAACGCTCCCGATGCACTCTGGGCGCTGCGCGATGTGGACTTCGAGATACGCTCCGGCGAATTCTTCGGCATCGCCGGCCACACGGGATCGGGCAAAAGCACGCTCATCCAGCACATGAACGGAATCCTGCAACCCACCTCAGGGCGCGTGCTGGTGAACGGCGTCGATATTTCCGATACGTCGCAGGTGGGCTCCGTACGGGCGAAAGTGGGCGTGGTGTTCCAGTACCCCGAGCACCAGCTGTTCGCCGAGACCGTTTACAGCGACGTGGCGTTCGGCCCCCGCAACCTGGGACTTGACGAAAGCGAAGTGGACAGCCGCGTACGCGAATCGCTTGCACGCGTGGGCCTTTCCTTCGACGAGCTGGCCGAGAAAAGCCCCTTCGAGCTTTCCGGCGGACAGCAGCGGCGAGTGGCCTTCGCCGGCGTGCTGTCCATGCGCCCCGAGATACTGGTGCTCGACGAACCCGTTGCCGGGCTCGACCCTCAGGCGCGCCGCGAATTCCTGAATATGGTGTCAGACCTGCACCGCCAGGGCCTCACCGTGGTGATGGTGTCCCACAGCATGGATGACCTCGCTGCATATTGCGATTACATAGCGGTCCTCAAAGAAGGGCGGCTCTTCGCCGTGGGAGAACCCGAGCGCGTGTTCATGCATGCTGCGGAGCTCAACGATATAGGGCTGGGCGTTCCCGCCGCGCAGCACGCCGCCAACGCCCTGCGCGATTCCGGGCTGCCGCTCGCAGACGGCGTGCTCTACACCGAAGAGTCCCTCAGCCACGCCATCGTCGGCCTCGTTGAAACAGACACCCGATCAGGCGAAACCTCCGCAAGACGCCTGGACCCGGGCGCAAACGGACCCGCCGCGTCGAGCAGCGCGGACGCTGCAGAAGCCGCCGAGCCGCAGGGGGCGTTCTGATGGGAAACGTCTTCTCGTTCGGCAGCTACTACCCCGGCGCCAGCATCATCCACAGGCAGGACCCCCGGGCGAAGCTCCTGCTGGGCTTCGTCTTCATCATCGCCATCCTGTGCGCCGGCAATTTCGCCGCCCTGGGCATCGTGGCCGTCTTCGTCGTGGTCTGCTACGCGCTTGCGGGCATCCCGGCCGCCAAGGCCATGCGCTCGCTGGCTCCGTTGCTCGCCATCGTAGTGCTGGCATCCGTGCTCAACCTGTTCGTCACGCAGGGCGGTGCGGTGCTGGTCGACTGGTGGTTCATCCGCATCAGCGAAGCAGGCGTGCACGCCTGCGCATTCATCGCCGCACGGCTGCTGCTCATGATGATGGGCATGAGCCTCATCACCATGACCACCGTCACACTGGACCTCACCGAAGCGGTTGAACGGCTGCTTGCGCCGTTCGCGCGATTCGGTCTGCCCGCCCACGAACTGGGAATGATCATGGGCATCGCCTTGCGGTTCATGCCGCAGTTCGCAAGCGAGCTGTCCACCCTCTACCATGCGCAGATCAGCCGCGGAGCCACATTGGGGAGCAGCCCGGTCAAAGGCATCCGCATGCTGTCGTCGCTGATGGTCCCGCTGTTCGCAAGCGTCTTCCGCCATGCCGAGACGCTCTCTTCGGCCATGGATGCCCGCTGCTACCACGGAAGCGTCGGGCGCACCCGCCTGCATCCGCTGAAATTCAGCACGCGCGATGCCGGCGCGGCAATAGCCATCACCATGCTTTGCGCAGGCATCGCAGCCGCCTCGATCCTGTTTTGATTCCATCCGCCCCGAAACGAAGGAAACGCCATGACAGACAAGACATCAGGCATCGAAACCATCCTCGAATACCTCACGGCAGTGCCCGCATGGTACCTTGCCACAAGCGCTGACGGGCAACCTCACGTGCGCCCTTTCAGCTTCGCAGCGAAGCAGGACGGCAAGATCTGGTTCTGCACCGCCACCACCAAGGACGTGTGGGCGGAACTCGTCGCCAACCCCCGCTTCGAAGCGACCAGCTGGTGGCCGGGACACGGCTGGCTGATCCTGCGCGGAGAGGCCGGGTTTGAAGATCTGGTCGATGATGATATCCGCCAAGCGGGCTTTGAGCACATGACCGGCTTGGGAGAACGCTACGAAGGGCCCGGCGATCCGATTCTGGTGTTCTTCTCGGTCGAAAACCCCCAGGCATGGATCTGCAACCATGACGAATGGAAGCCCATAGCGCTGTAAACCGGAACAAAAAAGGCCCAAACGGAAAGGCCAAGCGCAAAGATGCAGATGAGTGGATGGCTCGCATGCGGACACGTGTGGCCATATATGAATGAG
>CAUWJA010000038.1:0-9255 GCA_963558905.1 uncultured Eggerthellaceae bacterium | reverse complement strand
TCGCGATCGTACTCGCGCTTGAGGGTATCCCAATCATATTCCGGATGGCCGAACACGAAGAAATGACGGCTATCGGTGCTTTTCGCAATGGTCACCCCGCACTCATCCGAATACGCCACCACCTCAAGGCGCTGGTCGGCCACGATATCCTCGTAGCGCACTTCGGTATGGCGCGACTGGGGCATCATGGACACATCGTTGAAGCCGCGCACCAGAGGCGACGACGGCTTGAGCAGCCGGCTGGCGAACACGCCGAAGCATTTCTTGTCCAGCGCATATTTCGGCACGCCGTAATGATGGTAGAGCGCCGCCTGCGCTCCCCAGCACACGTGCAGCACGCTGTGCACATTGCGCGCCGACCAATCCATGATCTCGACCAGCTCCGGCCAATAATCGACATCTTCGAAATCAAGCTTCTCCACCGGCGCACCCGTGATGATCATGCCGTCGTAACGCTCGTTGCGGACTTCGTCGAATGTGCGGTAGAACGTCTCCAGGTGATCGGCGGACGCGTTTTTCGCATCATGGCTGGCCATGCGCAAAAGGTCGATTTCAATCTGCAACGGCGTGTTGGACAACCGCCGCATCAGCTGGGTTTCGGTAACCACCTTGGTCGGCATCAGATTGAGCAGCAGCAAACGCAGCGGGCGGATATCCTGATGGATCGCCCGATGTTCGGTCATGACGAAGATGTTCTCTCCCTCAAGGGTTGCGGTGGCGGACAATGCGTCGGGAATGCGTATGGGCATGGGAATCCTTTCAGGACAGGGATCGGTGAAGCGAAAGGGACGGGCACAGCGAGCGGTCGAGCAGACGGTCGCATTGCCCATCGGTCATGGTGGCGCCGGTCGTGCGGCATACGGCGGCAGCGAAGGCATCGGCGCGGGCGAGTGATTCCGCCCAGGAAAGACCCGCAGCGCGGCAGGCGCAGGCAACGCCCACGTGCGCATCACCTGCACCTATGGTGTCCACAGGCTCGATGGGGTTTCCAGGCGAATCGATGCGGCCCGCATCCGTGAACACGGAAGAACCCTGCGCTCCGCGCGTGATGACCACATCGCCGCCTGACGCCGCACGGATGGCAGCCGCGGCGCGGTCCAGATCGGCTTCACCCGTGTACGCACGCGCCTCCTGGTCGTTGAGATGCCACACGGGATGGAGCGCATCGATGCGTTCGACCTTCGCCTTTTCCACCCCCATGATGCGCGGGCCGGGGGCATACCATAGCCGCACCTGCGGGTTATCCTCGAAAAATCCGATGATTGCATCACCGCCGGCACCCTCGATTTCATACCCTGAGGCAATGCCCGCCGAAAACGACGGGGCATCCAGCGCGTTAAACCACGCAGGCGAGAACTCGCGTTCGATGCCGGGCGAAGTCACCATGGTGCGCTCCCCGTCCGGCGTGACCAGGCACGTGCACGTCCCGCAATCCAGATCCGTCTCAACCGGGAACGCGGATAAGCCGCGCGCAGCCAGCTCGTCGGAGATGAAACGGGCGAACACCCCGCGTCCGATCGGAGCGAACAGCGTGCAGGCACCGCCGATCTGCCGGATGGCATATGCGGTGTTGAAGGCGCAGCCGCCAAGCGCCATGGTACGCTGCGTCACCACTACGCCTTCGCCCGCTGCCGGAAGTTCGGGCACCGAACACACCGCATCGGCCAGAACCGCACCCACGACCAAGATCTTCGACATGCCCTCACCCGCCCGACGCAGATCAGTAGTCATCTGCAGCCGGCGAATTCATCCAATCCTGATAGAACTGCTCGTAGCGGCCTTCAAGAACGGCTTCGCGGGCGCGACGCATCAGGTCGATCAGGAAATGCAGATTGTGGATGGACAGGAGGATGCCGCCCAGCATCTCCTTCTGCTTGATGAGATGTCGGATGTAAGCGCGCGAATACTGACGGCACACAGGGCATGTGCACTGGGCATCGAGCGGGCCGAAATCTTCGGTGTACTTCGCATTGCGCATGTTCATGCGGCCGGTGCTGGAAAACGCGGTGCCCATGCGGCCGGTACGGGTGGGAAGCACGCAGTCGAACATGTCAACGCCTTCGCGCACGGCACGCACCAGCGTGGTGGGATTGCCGACACCCATCAGATAGCGCGGACGGTTCTCGGGCAAAGCGGCGGTGACGTCTCCCAGCGTCTCGAACATGACATCATGGGGCTCGCCCACCGAATAGCCGCCGATGCCGAAGCCTTGGAAGCCCTTGTGCCCGGCAGCACGGCTGCGCTTGTCGATATCGAGCAGATGCTGCACGCTCTCAAGCCTCAAATCGCGATGCATGCCGCCCTGGACGATGCCGAACAGAGCCTGGTCGGCACGCGTATGCGCAGCGCAGCAGCGTTCCGCCCACTCCCACGAAAGCTTCGTGGAGGCGCGCACGGCCTCTTTGTCGGCGGGATAGCCTATGCACTGGTCCAGCTGCATGACTATGTCGGCGCCGATCTTCTGCTGGATCTCCATGTTGGTTTCAGGTGTCCATCGATGCTTGCTGCCGTCATAGTCCCGGGCATGGAAGGTCACGCCATCGGGATCGGTCTTCATCATGTGATCGAGGCTGAACAACTGGAAACCGCCAGAATCGGTGAGCATGGGACCGTCGTAGTTCATGAACTTCTGCACACCGCCCGCCCGCTCGATCAGATCGGCGCCGGGACGCATATACAGATGGTAGGTGTTCGCAAGCACAACCTGGGATCCCAGATCATGCAGCTGGTCGACCGTCACGCCTTTGACGGTGGCGTGCGTGCCCACCGGCATGAACATGGGCGTGTGCACCGTTCCGTGCGCGGTCTCGAATGTGAGCGCGCGGGCGTTGCCATCACGGGCATCTATGGTTACATCGAAGAGAGCCACAACCGGTTCCTTTCTAGTGAAGAAACATCGCGTCGCCGAACGAGAAGAATCGGTAATCCTGCTCGATGGCATGTTCGTAGGCATCCATGACGAACTCACGGGACGAAAATGCGCTGACAAGCATCATCAACGTCGACCGCGGGACATGGAAGTTCGTGATCAGGGCATCGACCACGTGATATTCGTAGCCGGGAAGGATATAGAGGCTCGTGGCCTCGTGCTCGCGGGCGCGCAAGCACCCGGCCGCAACGTCGAACGCGCTTTCCAGAGAACGCACGCTGGTGGTTCCCACAGCGATCACGCGGTTGCCGCGTGCATGGGCCGCCTCGACCGCATCCACGGTTTCCTGACTCACGGTATAGAACTCGGTATGGATGGCATGCTGCTCGGGATCTTCCTCATCGACTATGCGGAAGGTGTCCAGACCCACCTCGAGCTCAACGGTATGCCATTCGACGCCCTTCGCCTTGAGGCGTTCGATGAGCTCCGGCGTGAAGTGGAGCCCCGCCGTAGGAGCCGCGGCGCTCTTCTCGTTGCAGGAGTACACGGTCTGATACATCTCTTCATCGCCGGCGTAGCCTTTGATGTAGGGAGGAAGGGGCGTATGCCCCACCGCATGCAGAGCCTCATCAAGGGAAGGAAGCGTCGTGGTCAGGCGCGCCAGGCGGGCACCGCGCTGGCCGGCATGGGCTTCGGTGGCTTCCGCCGAACCGTCGGCAGACGCTTCAGCCGGCGAATCCGCAACCACGTCCGCGGCCCAGTCGATGATTTCAGCCTGCAGCACCACATGGCCTTCTGCATCGGCGAAATCGACCAGCGCTCCAGGTTTGAGGCGCTTGCCGGGTCTGACCAGAACCTCCCATACCGCCGAGGAATCGCACTTCGGCTCGACGCCGAACACCTCGCGCAGCAAGAACACCTCGGCCGCGCCGCCCGTCGCGTGCTTCGTGCCCAGCAAGCGGGCCGGCATCACGCGCGTGTTGTTCGCCACCAGCACATCGCCTGGATTCAGGTATTCCAGGATGTCGCAGAATATGCGGTCTTCCAGCGCACCTGTCCGGCGGTCCATGACCAGCATCTTGCACTGGTCGCGCACAGGAGCAGGCGCCTGCGCGATGCAGCGTTCGGGAAGTTCGTAGTCGAAATCATCGGTTCTCATGGAATGCTCAATCCTTCTTCTGCAACTGCGCCTTCTCGCGGCGCTTGAATTCCTTCAACGCGGCCTTCTGGGCGGCACGCTTGTCGGCATAGGCCTGCTTGCGTTCACGGTTCAGCGCCCGCTCGCGCTCGAACGCGGCCCGTTCATCGGCCGTCTCCTCAAGATGCTTGGCCTTCTGCGCCGCCCGTTGGGCGGCACGCTGCTCCCGCTCCTCGGCGGCTTCGATCTTCGAAAACACGCATCCGCAGTAATTCTGCCGGTACATGCCCAGCTCCTTGCTGCGACGCGTGGCCTCGGGATATCGCGGACGAAAATCCCTGAACACCGCCTTGAGCCCATGCGCTTGCGCCGCCCGCTCGAGCTCTTCGGCTATCACGTCGACATACTGGTACGGACTCACGGTCAACGTCGTGGAAATGCCCTCGAAGCCGTGCTCGGCAGCCCACGCGGCCGCCTCCTCAAGACGGAGCCGATAGCATGCCCGGCAGCGAAGCTCGCGGCGGTCGGGATCGGTGCCCAATGCACCGGCGGTCCGCGCCCACGCCTGAGGATCGTACGGGCCTTCCACCACTTCGATGCCGTGTTCGCGGGCGTAGGCGAGCATGGTCTCGAACCTGTGGTCGTATTCTTCCCGAGGGTGGATATTCGAGTTCATATACGCAATGGTGATCAGGTGCCCATCCTCTTGAAGAAGGCGCAATGGCTCAAGAGAGCATGGGCCGCAGCACGCATGGAGCAACAGTTTCATTCCAGCCAACCTTTCCAAACTGGTCTATACTACCATGCCGTCACCGACGCATTTCGCATATCGAGAAAAGGACAGCATAATGACCCATTCCCCCATCGACCGACAGGCCGCAACGGCGTGCGGCGCCCCCAGCCTGCGGGGCGGCTACAAGGCCGTGTTCTTCGACCTCGACGGCACGCTGCTTCCCATGGAACTCGAGCAGTTCATGGGCGCGTATTTCTCCACGCTCGCCGAATACATGGCGCATGTGGGGCTTGATCCGCAAACCGGCAAAGCAGCCCTCGGCGCCGGCGTCAAGGCGATGATGGCCTCAGACGGAACGGCCACCAACCATGATGTGTTCTGGAGCACTTTCAAAGCCGCCATGGGGTCCGGTCAGATTCCCGGCGACCTGGAAGCCCTCATGTCCGCGTATTACGAAACCACTTTCGGAACCATCGGCAAGGACGTGAAGCCCAATCCCGCCAGCGCCCATGCGGTGCGCACGCTGGCGGAGAAAGGGTACCGCCTGGTGTGCGCCACCATGCCCATGTTCCCGCGCCGGGCGGTCGAATGGAGGCTTGAGTGGGCGCAGGTCGATCCGCAATCGTTCGAGCTGATCACCACGTACGAGAACAGCCGCTCCACCAAGCCGCGAACCGCATACTACCAGGGGATCCTCGATGCTACCGGGCTGCAGGCGCACGACGTCCTGATGGTGGGGAACAACACGCTGGAAGATGGCGCCGCCGCGAAGATCGGCTGCGACGTGTTCCTGATCACCGATTTCCTGCTCGAAGGCGATGGCGGGCTGGATGTTTCGGCCACCCCGCACGGCACCATGGCCGAATTCGCCGCGCTCTGCGAGGGCTTTCCCGTCGCGGGCGGGAACACCGCCGCCGAGCCTGCCGCCGATCAGGCCGGCCGGTAGGGGCGAAACCGGCGCCCCCCTATTTCAGCGTCGAGCTGTTATTGAGAATCGATGTGCTGTACAAAAACAGCACATCGGCCCCATCGAAGTCGACCGTAGACGGGATGGCCGTGCTGGGCAGATACCGCACATCCAGAAGCGTCACTTTGGCAAATCCCGCGGCCAGATACGGCGCCAGCGCGCTGGCGAACGAGTCACGGAACACGATAAGTTCCCTATCGGTCGACGCATCGGGGTTTTCGATGGTCACATACGACAACGATCCGGACAAAAACAGCTCATAGGGATCGCGGCCCTGGGCCCTCGCCAGGTCATAGAGGCCTATTTCCCGGTTGTTCTGGTAATCGAACACCGTGCAACGTTCAAGCGATGGCCCATCCACATAGATCAACGGCTCGCCCGCCATGGGCACCGAAAGCTGCTGGGCATTCGTCCCGCGGAAATCCTGCACTGCCGCATGCTGCCGATAATCCGCAGGCAGCGTCACACCCATTTCGCCGGCAATGCGCTGCGCAACGTCGAAGATGCGCTCCTGGCGCCAATGGGGGTCGGTCGCGTAGTAATCCGACAACTCCAGAAGATCGGTCACGTCGATCCATTCCATCTGGGGGTTGAGTCTTCGGAGCTCTGCGAAGAATTCTTCGTAATCCATGGTCAGGACCGAATCGTCATCCTGGAAGAAGTATGCCTTATCGGGAACGGCCGCAGCCCACACGCTCCCCTCCTCCACGTCGTAGAGCTCGCACACCCGCGCGAACACATCCGACGCATGCGCCAATGATCGCCTGTCCATGGGGTACTCGAGCGACGCGGCCATGCCGTCTTTGATGAACAATCCGCCGATATCCGACTTCCCCATCAGATCGAGGGATACCGCCGCATAGACCGACCGGAAGGCCCCGCGAAGCGGGAATTGGTCGACGGCATACGAATCGAAGTCCTCCATGAAGCGGCCCGAAGTCAACGCCTGCGCGCTGATCTGCGGAAACTGCGCAAGTTCACGGCGCTCCGAAAGGGAGACGCTGTCGGCGGGCTTCAACACCGCCCACGCGAAGAACACCGCCAGAGCGCACGCCAGGACCACCGCAACGGCCTTATCCCTCCACTGTTCCGACATCGCAGCCCGCCTTCTCCCTAGAACCGGAAATACAGAAACGGATTGTATGAATCCTGGATGAGGAATGCCGTGCATACCAGCAGCACCGCCAGCAGGAACACCGGTTCAACCGCATTCAGCGCTGCCGATCCGCAACGGAGCGCGCGTATCCTTTCCACCGCCTTGCCGACAAGCGGCGTCGCTCCCACAGCCGCCACCGCCAAAATGACGGCATAGCTTTTCAGGTAGTACCAGAATTCAGGGGAAGCCGCTTCGAATCCGGCTCCCGTGAACATGATCTGCAGGCAGCGCATTGCCTCGGAGGCGCTTGCCGCATCGAAAATCACGAAGCTCACCGCAACGGCAAGAACCACATAGGCATGGGCGAATACGGCATGCTTGCGCAAGAACCCGCCAAACCACACCTTCTCCGCCACCAGCAGCACGGCGAAGAACAGCCCCCACAATGCGAAATTCCATGCAGCCCCATGCCACATGCCGGTCAGAAACCACACGACGGCGATGTTGAATATCCATCGGGGCTTGGATACCCGGTTGCCGCCCATGGGAATGTAGACGTAATCGCGGAACCACGACCCGAGCGTGATATGCCAGCGCCGCCAGAAATCCGTGATGCTGGACGCAGCAAGCGGATGGCGGAAATTGACCGGAAAGCGAAAGCCGAAAATCCGGCCCAACCCGACCGCCATATCGCTATAACCCGAGAAGTCGAAGTAGATCTGCAGCGTGAACGCCACTGCGTACAGCCACACATACGCCACGGAAACATCCTGCGAAGCATGGAACGCAGCGCACAATTCGCCCAAGGTGTTGGCTATGAGCACCTTTTTCGCCAGTCCCAAAATGAACAGCCGAGCGCCTGAAGCCGCCTGCGACACGGAATGCGTGCGCTCGCGCAGCTGAAGCGCGATGTCGCGATAGCGAACGATGGGCCCGGCGATGAGCTGGGGGAACATGGACACATACGCCCCGAAGGCCACGATGTTGCGCTCGGGGTCGCAATCCTTGCGATAGACATCCACCAGATAGCTCAAAATCTGGAACGTATAGAAGCTGATGCCGATGGGCAGCACCACCCGCAGATACGGAACGGATGCGCCCAGGGCGTTCAAGTTGCCGATGAAGAAATCGACGTACTTGAAATACAGCAGGAACGACAGATGGATGCCGATCGAAGCAGCCAACACGGCTCTCGAACCGGTTCGCGTGCCCATCGCGCCTATCAAGCGGCCTTCGGCATATGCCAGCACGATGGATGCAAGCATCAGCAGGATGTAAACAGGTTCACCCCATGTGTAGAAAATCAGGCTGAATACCAGCAGCACCGCATTTTTGAACCGCCGCGGTGCGCAGAAATAGCACAGCAGCACCAGCGGCAGGAAATAGTACAGGAATGGGATGCTTGAAAACAGCATGGGCGAAGCGGGTGCGCCGGCCGAATGAGCCGCTACAGGCTCTGCTCAACCGTGATCTCAGCCGAAGGATACGCCGCCACCAGGCCGCCCTTGACCGATTCCACCAATCCCTCATCACCGAATATGGAGACCATGTAACCGCCGCCCAGATGCGCGATCACCAGAACCTGAGGTGCACCGCATATCCATTGATTGGACATGACGGCATCTTTGTAGGCGGATTCGAACGCGCTCGCATCGTTGGGATCGGCGAGATGGAACGCGGCAGCCGTCAGCAGATTGGTATTCATGGCATGGGTGAAGGATGCGGCGCCATCCAGCATGGACACGGCGTCGGCAGGCACCACCAGAAGCGCCTCCAAGGTATCGGCATCGCTCACCTCGACCGCACCGGGAGCACCATCAACGGGTGCAGCGTAGCCACCGCCCATGATGGGAAACGCCGCCGAATCAGGGCAGTTGTCCCACACCTGCGTGAGCACCTCGAGGCTGTCCTTCGCCACGATGCCGTCCTGTCCTTCATCGGAAGCCGCGCACCCGAAGAGGGTGCATGCGAACAGGCAGGCAATGAGACCGGATGCGAGTTTTTTCATGATACAGACTCCTCTTCCTCGTGAGCACCAGACATGCCGACGGCATGCATTAGACGCAGAGCCGTCAGTATATACAGGAAAGGCGGGGCTTGAAAACCCCGCCTTTCCTCGGACACGGATTCGCCAGGGCGAATCCGACAGCAAATCAAAGCATTGCAGCTTGTCGATGCACGACGTGCAGACTTACAGCTTGACGACGTTGCTTGCCTGCAGCTTGCCGTTCTGACCGGTGGTCACCTCGAACGAAACTGCCTGTCCCTCTTCCAGCGTTTTGAAGCCGTCCATCTTGATCTCGGAGAAGTGCACGAAAAGATCTTCGCCGCCCTTCTGAGAGATGAACCCGTACCCCTTCTCCGGGTTGAACCACTTCACAGTACCTTCTGCCATTTCGGCCTCTTTCCCCTTCCCCTAACGGGAAGTCAAGCACCCGCACAGCGGGTAAAC
>CAUWJA010000037.1:0-9359 GCA_963558905.1 uncultured Eggerthellaceae bacterium | reverse complement strand
CACGCCCGCTTCATACGTCAGCGCGATGGACGATCCGTCGATCTTGAGCTCGGCCACGAATTCGGCATCATGCCCCAGCGCATCCAACGTACGCTGCATCCAGGCGTCAAGCTCCTCCAGATCCATGGCGTTATCCAGCGAATACATGCGCTGCGCGTGCTTCACGGCGGCGAACTGCTCGCCCACATAGCCGCCCACGCGCTGGGTGGGGCTGCTGGCCACGATGAGCTCAGGGTGCTCGCGCTCCAGCGCCTGCAGCTCGCGCATGAGCGAGTCGAAGGCGGCGTCCGAAATCTCCGGCGCATCCTCCACGTAATACAGGTAGGTATGATGCTCGATCTCGCGACGCAGCGCCTCGATGCGCTCGCGGTCGCGCTCAAAGGCCGCGGCCGTCTCGGCAGCTTCGGCGCTTGCAGACCCGTCCGCGTCGATGTCGAAGGCAAGCTGGGCGTTTTCCGTATTCGTCATGCAGAAGGTTCCTTCCTCATAGGGCCGAATCGATGGTGCGGGCTGAGACAGACGTTCAGATTCCATGAATATCGGGTTTACCACATTCCCTTCATAATCCTGCGTACAATGGTCTCTCTTTCCAGAAACACCACTGCACGCACAGCTTGAAGACGACTCCCGGGAGATGCACGCGCACATGAGGAAAAAAGGCGGAACCATAGACATGCTCAACGGCCCCCTGTTGGGCAAAATCCTCGTCTTCGCCTTGCCTTTGGCGCTCACCAGCATCCACCAGCAGCAGTACAATTCCGCCGACGCGGCCGAGGACGGCCAATTCGTCAGCCGCGAGGCGCTGGCGGCCGTCGGCGCAACCACGCCCATCATCAACATGTTCGTCACGCTGTTCGTAGGCCTGTCGGTGGGCACCAACGTCGTGGCGGCCATCCATCTGGCCTGGAACGACAAGGCGAAGGTGCAGGACACCGTCCACACGTCCATGGTGCTGGCCATCGTCAGCGGTTTGGGGCTCGCCGTGATGGGTGTCGTGGCGTCCAGGGAGATCCTCATCCTGATTTCGACTCCGGCCGATGTGCTCGAACCCGCCGCAGACTACCTGCGCATCTATTTCCTGGGCATGCCCTTCGCCATGGTCTACAACTTCGGTGCGGCGTTGCTGCGCAGCCAGGGCGATACCCGCCGGCCGCTCTATGCGCTGATGGTATCCTGCGCGGCGAACCTGGTGCTCGATATCGCATTCGTCCAGATCGGCTGGGGCATCTCAGGCGTTGCCGCCGCAACGTCGATCGCCAACGCCATCAACGCAGCGCTGGTCATCTGGTGGCTTTCGCGCGAACGCGGGCCCCTGCAGCTGCACCTGCATCAGCTGCGCGTGCGCAAGGCTCCCCTTCTGCACATCCTGAAGGTGGGCGTGCCCGCCGGCATCCAGGGCATGGTGTTCTCGCTGTCCAACGTGATCATCCAGGCATCCGTCAACGGCTTCGGACCCGACGCCATGGCCGGCTCGGCAGCGGAGCTCAACTACGAGTGCTACTCGTTCTTCATCATCTCCGCTTTCGCGCAAACCGCCATCACGTTCATCAGCCAGAACTACGCCCGCGGCTATCACAAGCGCTGCAAGCGGATCTTCTGGCTGTGCATGGCCTGTGCCATCGGCTTCACCGTAGCAACCTGCGCGGTGTTCACCCTCAACGGCCGCTTCTTCATGGGCGTGTTCACCGCCGATGAGGCAGCCATCGAATACGCGCTGGTGCGCTTGTACCACGTGGGCATGCTGGAATTCTTCTGCGCCACCTACGAAGTCACCGCGGGCGCGCTGCGCGGCATGGGACGCTCCACGCTGCCGGCCGTCATCACCATCGTGGGATCGGTCGTCCTGCGCGTGGTCTGGGTCTACACCGTGTTCGCCGCTTTCCCCACATTCGAGGTGCTCATGGACGTGTACCTGGTCACCTGGATCATCACCGGCGCGGCCATGCTGATAGCCTATGCGATCATCGCCCGCAAGGCGCTGCAAGGCGAAGAGACTCCGGGCGCTTCGCCCTCGAAGGCGGCCGCCTAATCGCGCACGTCGGCCATGGCGCGAAACGCGCGCGGCAGCCGGTCCAGCACATCCTCGGTGCACACGCAGCGCTCACCCAGCTTGCGCGCCGCACTGCGACCGGCCAGCGCGTGCGCGACAGTGGCGATGCAGGCGGCATCGAGTGCCGTGCAGCCCTGAGCCAGAAGCGACCCCGCCACGCCCGCCAGCACATCCCCCGTCCCAGCCTTGGCCAAAGCCGGCGTGCCCTCGCGCATGGCGAAGACCTCCTCGGGCAGCATGTCGGGTGCGGCTATGTAGGTGGTGGGGCCTTTGAGCACGCACACGGATGCGTAGGAGCGCGCAAGCGCCAGACACAATCTGGCTTCGTCGGGGTCTTCCGGGGAATCGGGCGCAGACGTCGCCGCCGAATCTTCGGAAAGGCCGGGCGAAGATGTCGCGGCAGAGCCATCGGTATCAAGGCCGGCGAAGGCCGCAAGACGCGCGGCCTCTCCCGCGTGGGGCGTGATCACGGTTTCGAATCCCCGGTCGGCACGTTCGGCCAGCACCTCGACGGCGCGCTCGCACGCCAACGCCGCCAAACCCCCGCCGTCGACCACCGCAGGCGCACAGGTCGCCGCCAGCGCGTCCAGCAGGAAGTTCGCCTCGCACACGGCAGGGTCGAGGATATCCCCATCCACCCGGCATTCGGTACCGCACCCGAGCACGACGGCAAGCGGACGGCCCTCCAAACTGACGTGGCGATCCTGCAAGAATTCGCCTTTGGATGCCGCCACGCATGACGGCGAAACGATGCGCAGCGCCGATGCCGCCTCCCGGCACGTGTAGACGCGCACATAGCCCGCTCCCGCGCGATTGGCCGCACGGGCTGCCAGAACGGCGGCGCCGGGATAGCGTTCGCTGCCCACGACGAGCTCGCACACGCCGCGCGTGTACTTGTTGGCATCGCGGGCCGTTTCGGGCAGAAGCGCGGCCGCTTTCTTCGCCGTCAGCTTGCGCATGGTCATTCCGCCTGCCCGCAGACGCGGTCTGCAGCCTCCGGCGCCGCGGCAGAGGCCGAGGGTGCAGCAGGAGCCGCACTGACGGAAACGGCGGCCGGAGCCGCGGCGGCGGATGCAGCGGCGGCAGTGCCTTCGCCCAGATCGTCGAGCATGCCGCGGACCTCTTTGAAGCGCGCGCCCAGCTCGGCCTTGATGTCGCGGCGGCGCTCCCGCTCGACCTGGGACGAACGCGTGATGACCACCGCATTGGCCACGGCCACATCATGCGTGTAGGTCAGCGAAAGCGGCACGTCCAGCACGCCCAGCTCATCGGCTATCTGACGGGCGCGGCCATGCAACACGACGAAGGGCTTTCCCTTCGCGTCGCGGGAAACCTCGATCATCTCCGGGCGCAGACCGCCCACATACAGCCCCGTCCCCAGCGCCTTGCTGACGGCCTCCTTCGCGGCGAAGCGTGCCGCGTAATGCGTAGCGGGGCTGGCCTTCTTGTTACAGTACGCCTGCTCATCGTCGGTGAACACCTTGCGCGCGAACGACGGCGTCTTATCCAGGATGCGCCGCATGCGCTCGATCTCGACGATATCGACGCCCAGCCCCACATTGCCGGATGCAAGGGCGCGTGCCGCAGGAGAAGCTGCGGAAATGGAAGAGCCGCCCGAAAGAGCGGCTCCGTTGTTGTTCTGTGATGCCATGGTGCCTCCTGACGTTCGCCCAACAGGATACCACGCGGGGTGTGCGTCTGGGGCGCCTTGGACGGCAGGCTACTCAACCGTCACGCTTTTCGCCAGATTGCGCGGCTGATCGACGTCGCAGCCTCGGGCGATGGCGATGGCGCGGGCGAACAGCTGCAACGGGACGCTGGCCGTGATGGGGCTGAAGCAGTCGCGCACCTTCGGGATGTAGATCACGTGGTCGGCGTGGCGGCGGATCTCCTCATCGCCCTCGGTCGCGATGGCCACCACCAGCGCGCCGCGCGCCTTGCATTCCTGGATGTTCGAGATGACCTTGTCGTAGGTGGGGCTCTTGGTGGCCACGGCGATGACGGGGAAGCCTTCGTCCAGAAGCGCGATGGGCCCGTGCTTCATCTCGCCGGCGGGATAGGCCTCGGCGTGCAGGTAGCTGATCTCTTTGAGCTTGAGAGCCCCTTCGTAGCACGTCGCCGCACCCATGCCGCGGCCTATGAACAGCGCATTCTGGGCGTCCTTGCAGGCAAGCGCCGCTTCTTCGATGGCGGATGTGTCGGCCAGGATGCTTTCGATCTGCTGGGCGGTATCGGCAAGCTCCCGGAACAGCATGCGGATCTGCGCCGTGGTCAGCCCCCCGCGCAGCTGGCCCAGCAGCATGGCCAGCAACGTGAGCGCCGCCACCTGGCCCAGGAAACTCTTGGTCGCGGCAACGGAGATCTCCTTGTTGGCCTTGATGTAGAGCACGCCGTCGCTCTCGCGCGCCACAGGGCTTCCCACCACATTGGTGATGCCGAAGACCTTCGCCCCCTTGATGCGGGCGTCGCGGATGGCCGCCAGCGTGTCGGCGGTTTCACCCGACTGCGACACGGCCACCACCATGGTGGACGGCGTGATGATGGGGTTGCGATAGCGGAATTCGCTGGCAACCTCCACCTCACAGGGGATGCGGCTCCACGCCTCGATGAGCTGCTTGGCTATGAGGCCCGCGTGGTAGCTGGTGCCGCACGCGATGATGTAAACGCGGTCGATGGCGGCCAGCTCTTCGTAATTGAGCGACAGTTCATCGAACTGCAGATGCCCGCCCACAAGGCGGCCGGCAAGCGTGTCGCGGATGGTGCGCGGATCCTCGAAGATCTCCTTGAGCATGAAATCGGGGTACCCGCCCTTCTCGGCGGTGTCCACGTCCCAATCGATATGGGTGGCCTCGGGGGTGACGGGATTGCCGTCAAGATCGGAGAACTCCATGGCGACTTCGCCGTTTTCGCAGGTCAGTTTCGCAAAAGTACCATCCTCGAGCACCACCACATCGCGCGTTTCGTCGATGAGGGCAATGATATCGCTTGCCACGAGCGCCCCGGTTTCACCCGCACCCACCACGATGGGCGAATCTTTGCGCGCACACACGATGGTACCCGGTTCGGCCTCGCACACCACGGCCAGGCCGTAAGCGCCGGCCAGGCGGTTCACGGCAACGCGCACCGCGGCCAGCAGATCGCCGTCGTAGGCTTCCTCCACCAGATGCGCCACCACTTCGGTATCCGTCTCGCTGGAGAACACATGCCCGCGGCCTTCCAGCTCCTCTTTGAGGCTGGCGAAGTTCTCGATGATGCCGTTGTGGACCACGGCGATGTCATTCGCGCAGGCCGTGTGCGGATGGGCGTTGCGCTCGCTGGGTTTGCCGTGCGTGGCCCAGCGGGTATGGCCTATGCCGCACGTTCCTTCGATGTCCATGGTCTCCACCATGGCCTCAAGACCGGCGACTTTGCCCACCTTATGCTTGACGTTGAGCCCTTGCGGCGTCTGCACTGCAATGCCCGCCGAATCATAGCCGCGGTACTCCATGCGCTTGAGACCCTGGATGAGTATATCTTTGACCGGGCGCGTTCCCGTATAACCGATGATGCCGCACATGCGCGTGTCCTTTCGTCGCGGTGCTTCGCCGCCGCACCCGGCAAGGTGGGGGCGATTCAACAGCGACGAATTCTACCGCCCGCATCCCCAATCTGCGGAAACGCCGGACCGCTACGCACAAAATCACCGTGCGGACATGTGGATTCCTCCATAAACGGGATGCAGTTGCTCCATGGTCACCGTGCGACGGCGCATGGCGACGAGCGCGGTAAGCGCCACGCACGCGACGGCGAACGCCGCGAGCACGCCTGCCGCCACGGCGATTTCGCCTGAAGACGAACCCAGCACCGCCGCCTGAAGACCGTCCGCCGCATAGGAGAGCGGCATGGCGGCACGGAGCACGCCGAACGCAGCCGGAGCCGTCTCGACAGGAAACGCCGCGCCGCTGCAGACGGCCTGCAGGACCAGCAGGGCCGCGGAAACCAATCCGCCTGCCCGGCCGAATGCCGCCATCAGCAGCTGGGCCGCCGCCGCGAATGCCACCGCCGCCACGATGCCGAGCCCATAGAACAGCACCGGATCGGCCACGCGCAGTCCGCTTGCCAGCTGAGAGACGCCCAGCAGCAGCACCGAGGAAACGGCTGCGACCAGCGCCATGGGCGCAAACCCCGCAAGAGCCGCCGAAAGCGGGTGCGCGCCCGCCATGACCATGCGCGCATTGAGCGGACGCAGGGCGAATCCCGCGATGAGGCACGCCAGCCACAGGAACATGGCGGCCAGATACGGAACAAGTCCCTGACCGTAGGGCAGCGTTGCCGCCGACTGCATGTCATCGACGGACACGGGGAATGCCAGCACACCGGCCTGATCGCGGATCACCGAATCGGATGCAGCCATGCCCGAAGCCTGCTCGAGAAGGCTTTCCGACAAGGAGCGGGTGCCATCCGCTATAAGCGTTATCCCTTCGCCCAGCTGGCTTGACCCCGACGCCAGCGCGCCGGCGCCCTGAACCAAGGCCGACGTTCCGTCCGCCGCACCCTGAGCGCCCTGCGCAAGGGCGGTTGTCCCGGAAGCGACAGCGCCCAGCCCGCCCGCATAGGCCGTCAAGCCGGCGGACAGCTGCTCGGCACCCTGCGCCACCTGGGAAGCGCCGGATGAAAGCGCACTCAGGCCCATGCTGATGCCGTCGGCGCCCTGGGCTGCGGCCGAAAGCACGGCTGCGGCCCCGATGCTCGGGTCGGCCAATGCCTGCATGCCGGCCGACAGGGCTGCGGCTTCCTCGCCGGAAATGACGGCGGACAATGCGGAAACGCCTGCACCGACGCCCGCAACCGCAGCTGACAGCTTCTCGGCTGCAGCCTGAGCGGCCGCAAGCGAACCCGGCACCGCCGCGTTCTCCTGCAACGACAGGGACTCTTCCGCCGCCGCCAGATCGGAGGCTGCGGAGTCCAGCAGCTGCGCGACGCCCGTCTGGCCGGCACCGGACGCGGTTGCATCCGAAGAGGAGGCCGCATCGCCCGAGACCGCATCGGCATCGAGAGCCACCGCGGCGGCGGCCAATGCGGTGCGCAGCTCTTCGTCTGAAGCATCCGGGTCGAGCACCACGGCAAGGGCCGACTGGGCAGCCGTCCGGGCCTGCGACTGCGCCTGCCCCACCGCCGACTGCGCCGACGTCACCTGATCGGACGCATCGCCGACCGTGGCAGCCGACGCATCAAGAGAGGAGATGAGGCCGCCGACCAGCGCGGACGCCGCATCCGCCCCATCCGCCAATCCGAAAACGCCCGAATCGGCATCGCCGTCAACCGCCGTGCCCAAGCCCTCCATGAAGGCATCGAAGCCGGCGGCGAGCGCCTCGATCCGGCCCGACATGGCCTGCGCGGCCGCACCCATCCCTGAAGCCAGAGACGATGCCCCCGTTCCCAATTCGGAATCAGGCGCCAGCGCATCGGCCACGGCGGCGGCTCCCTGGGCCACACCCTGGGCGCCCTGGACCAGCGCATCGCCCGACGACGAGAGCTGCTGCAGGCCCGAATCCAGCGCGCCGGCGCCCTGCGCAAGCGCGCTCAAGCCGGACTGGAGGGCTCCCGCCCCCTGGGATATGCCGGCCAAGCCGCTGGCTATGGCGGCATTGCCCTGACCGGCCATGTCGGCACCTTCGGCCAAAGCGTCCGCAGATTCGGCAGAACTCTCAAGGTATTCGCCTGTATCGCTTTTTTCGGACAGAACAGCCTGCCAATATTCGCGGGCGATGGATTCGCCCACGGCGCCGCGAACGCCTTCAAGCACCGCCCCGCCGTGCTCCGTCATCTGGGCGCCGGCAGCTTCATCGTATTCCACCAGCAGCTTCGCAGCCTCCGGGTCGGCGGTTTCAGCCGAAGCGACCGCCCTGCTGAAGCCTTCGGGAATCGTGCACACCATGCTGAATGCGCCCGATTCCAGCCCTTCGCGCGCTTCATCCTGCGAGACGAAGTGCCACTGCATGCCATCCGCACGCGCAGCGAGCTGGTCGCAGACGTCATCGCCCAGCACGCGCTCCTCGCCGGCGATCTGCGCACCCTGGTCCAGGTTCACCACCGCAACCGCAACGTTGCGAAAGCCCGAAAACGGATTGCCGAATGCCGCAAGAACCACCGCGCACAGCAAGCACGGCAGCGCGATTGCCGCCGCCGCAAACGCCAGCACCCGCTTGGGCGTTGCCGCATCCTTCATGTCCATGGCTGCGAATCGAATTGCATTGAAAGCCACAAGAACTCCTATCCCAAGCTGCAGACGCCGTCGGCCTGCAACGCCAAACCGCGCTCAGTGCACGCCACCAGCGCCGTGACCCTGCGGCCTGCGGTGCATTCGCCCCGCGAAACATCGCGGAGCAGATCCATAAGGCGCTGGGACTGGGTGCTGGTCAGCCCGTCTTCTATGTCGTCCACGACCACCGCTTCGGCGCCGCCCGACAGCGCAAGCGCGACGGACAGGCGCACGCGGGCTTCTGCCGAAAGGTCGCGCACATCCATCCGCGCCGTATGCTCCATATCCCACGAGCCAAGATAGTCCTGCGCATCCGATATCTTCGCCTTGCGGCCGCGCAGAGCAAGCTCCGACGCCACCACCGAACGCACGGACAGATTGCCGGGCAGATCGTTGATGCCGGTGAATTCCGCAAGGGCGACGCGTTTGAGGATCTTCGCCCTGCAACGGGGCAGATCGAACCCGAGAACCTGCAGCGAGCCCGATGTAGGGGCCATGCGTCCTGCCACGGACAGCAGCAGAGACGTCCGCCCGCTTCCCGCCCGACCCCGGACGGCGAACAGGGAACCTTCGGGAATGTCCAGGTCGATGCCTGCAAACGGGCACCCTTGCGACGTTCGCAGCGTCAGGTTGCGAGCACGGGCGAATAGAGGGACCGCAGCAGGTGCGCCGTCCGCAGCTTGCGCCGCTGGTTTGGAATGAGATGCTTCCATGGAAATCCTTAGCCGGTCGCCATTCAGTGTAACCAGCAAAGTATACCGCGCGGGCCGACAGCGCCCGCCCGCGCCCGCGCACCTTGGCGCAACCGTCAGCAAGGCGTTGATTTCCGGCCCGCCATCGGGCCCGGCAGCCCGCCAAAACACCGGGACGGTGAAACGGTTTCGCGGGGAGTTCGCGAACCGGGCACGTGGCGAAGCGATGGCGCCCGAAGCGCGCAGACACCCGGGCACGCGGCCGACGGGAAGGGCGGACCCGAAGCGACTGGACGAAAAAGTTGCCGGCAGCCCTTGCAATGGCAGATACGTTCCTGTATTATGCTCACTTGCACCTCGCAGGAGGTCGCAGGCT
>CAUWJA010000036.1:0-9904 GCA_963558905.1 uncultured Eggerthellaceae bacterium | reverse complement strand
ATCACGCCTATCGAGCGCGAGGATATCATGGCCATGACCCAGTCGCTCGATGACGTTCTCGACTTCCTCGAGGGCATCATCCAGCGTTTCTATATGCTCAATGTGCGCTCCATGCCCGATGAGGTTCTCGAGTTCGCCCGCCTGCTTCTCAAATCCTGCAAAGCCCTTCAGGCTGCAATGGAGGACTTCGGCAACTTCAAGAACTCCAAGAAGCTCCGTCAGCTGCTCATCGATGTAAGCGATTGCGAAGAAGAAGCGGACGCCCTGTTCATGCGCGTCGTCCACGAGCTGTTTTCCCATGAGTCCGCCAATCCCCTGGAAGTGTTCGTGTGGGATAAGATCTACCAGCGCATGGAATCTACGGCGGATACGTGCGAGCGTGTTGCCGATACCATGGGCAGCATCATGCTGAAGAACGCATAGGGCGCTTCGCCCCTTGTCTTCCGCCCGGCTCCATCAACGGTGCCGGGCGCTTTGCTTTGCGGATGGTTCGGATTCAATCATTGGGGAGATTGCGGATATGCCAGTTGAGGTTCTATGCCCTTGCTGCGGGGCGGAGCTGCGTGCGGAGCCATCGGATGTTCGGGCTGATTGCCCCGAATGCGCCGCGACGTTTCTCCTCGAGGCGGCCATTGCGTTCCATGATGCGCGCCTCGGACGTGCACCGGCGGATCGCGCTGAAGCATCGGATGATTTCATCGTCGTCGACGGTGCGTTGGTGCGTTATACGGGGCGCGGCGGGGATGTGCGCATACCGCAAGGGGTTCGGTCGGTGGGGACGCAGGCTTTCGGCGGATGCGCGTCGCTGACGTCGGTGGTGATGCCCGAGGGGCTCATCGAGGTGGGGGAGGGCGCCTTTGCGCGATGCACCGCCTTGCGGTCCGTCTTTCTTCCCTCGTCCATAGAGCGCATCATGGCCGATGCGTTCGCCCGCTGCGTGGGTTTGACCCGCGTATCGTTTGCCTCTGGCGTCGATGCGTCGTCTCTGTCCATCGATGACGACGCGTTTTACTGCTGCGGCTCCATCGAAGAGGTCGAGGGCTGGGACGGCGACTTGGGCGCTTAGCGCCGGGCAAGAAGCTCGCATGCCATGCGGACGGCATCCTCGATGCATCCGTCGCATGACCGCAACGGCGAATCGGAGGCTATCCCGTTTTCATCTTCTTGCCTGATCTCCCGGCATACGGTGCTTCCCACCTTGCGGCGGAATCGGATGGGGATCTGGGAGACGGCCGCGTAGGTGCCCTGCTTGGATATGGGGCCGGCTATCCCGCTGCTCATGCCGTATCCCACTGCTGCGACAGCACCGGATATCGCTCCGCAGGTTTCCGTATGCGATCCCATGCCTCCGCCGAACGCCTCCATCATGCGGAAGCAGGCATCTTCATCATAGCCTGCAGGCTCTGCGAGCGAACAGGCGACCGCCTGGGCGCAGTTGTATCCGCGGGCGTGCATGTCAAGTGCGATGGCCACGCGGTGTTCTGTATCTACGGTCCGGTCCATGGCTTCTCCTCCGGTCGGTGCTGCGGCATCGGCGGCGCATGCGCCGCGCTGGAAGAATTATGGCCGATGCGCCATGTGATTGCCACAAGTACCATACCTGGTGCTTGTTTTTCGATGCGGATGGATATAATTGCTGTAATTGTCCGAAAGCGCCTCGGCGCTTCAGTTCTGGCTGATTCGCCAGATTGGATAGGGGTTGAAATCTGTGGGTACATCGAAGGATTCTCTCAAGGGGGTTCAGGGCTTCATCTGCATCGCGCTTGCGCTTGCGGCTTGCGTGCTCGCGCTTGCCGTTGCTCTGCCTGCGCGTGCGCTTGCGGCCGATCCCGTATGCACCGTCAACGGGGTGCAATATGATGACCTGGGAACCGCAATCGACGAAGCACCGGATGGCGCTGATGTCGTGCTGCTGTCAAACGCTTCCGTCGATGGTGTGAAGCGGATCGGAAAGTCGCTGTCCATCGATCTCGGCGGCAATGAGCTCACGTGCGGAACGCTCAGCCAGTCGTCGGTGTCGTGCACGCTCACCATCACCAACGGCACCGTTTACGGCTTGGTGTCGGCGAAGAACCTGACGCTTGACGGTGTGAATGTTTCGGCAACGACCCAAAACGGCGGTGTCGTGTCCGCGTCGTTGAGTTCCTCGATTGCGAATTCAACCATCACCAACGGCTATGATGTCATCGATGGGCGCACCAGCGCTGCGCTCTCTGTTGGAGGTTCGGGCGACCACAAGGTTTCCAACAGCTCGTTTTCGGGTAAATCCGCCGTGTATTTCAGCAATCCCAGCGGAGCGGTTCGCTTCGATGCATGCAATCTGACCGGACTGGTTTCCGGCTCTGCTGCAATCAACATGTATGCCAGCGATGCGATCGATGTGCTGATCGAGAACTGCATCATCACCGCGCATGCCTCCGGAAAGGCGTTTTCCGGCTCGTGGAACATGGCTGGCGTGGTTGAGCTCGGTCAGGGCAACGTCGTTTCCGGCACCGTGCAGGTCAGCGGACGCGATACGTCTTCGAACGTCTATGAGCTCAGGGTCTCCGGCGGCACGTTCTCAAACGGCGGCCAGATGCCTTTTGTTCCGCAGGCCCCCGAGTTCGAAGCGCAGATGCTTGAGCGCCTCAATGTCATCGGAGGCAGCTTCGATGCGGATGTGTCCTCGGTGCTTCGTTCCGGCTATGAGTGCGTTCAGAATCCCGACGGCATGTGGTCTGTGTATGATGATGTGACGGCCTCGGGCTACTACACGCTTGCCGATGACGGCTCGAAGGTGAAGCATGATAGCATCGCCTCCGCCATCGCGGACGGCACGGGAACGGTCTACGTGTCCCGTGATGCCGTGCTTTCCGCCGAAGAGGCCAAGGCTCTCTCCGCCGCCTCCAGGGCGCTTGCCAGCGCTCCCGGCGTCACCGTTTCCTTCGATGGGACGGCTGCCCAGCTGTGCGCCGTGCTCTCCGGCGCTGAAGATCTCAACGTTGCCGTGAAGAGCGGGTCCGGAGAAGCGACGCTGCGCGGACTGGTTCTCGAGGGCGGCAGGATGGTGGCCTGCTCGGCGGGCATCACCGAATCCAACGCGTCGGAGCTCGAATCGCTGCTGGCTGAGGGCCATGTTTTCGACGCCTCCTCCAGCGATTACCGTATCATCGCCACTCCCGGGCAGGGTGCGCTGATCGGCAGCCTATGGTATCCCGATTTGGACAGGGCGATCACTGCGGCAAGCGTAGATGATGCAACCGCACCTGTCTCCGAGACCATCACCATGCTCTCGGATGCTGAAGGCCCTGTGGATGTGGTGTATCCCATGGCTGCGTTCACCATCGATTTCGCCGGCCACTCCATTGACGGCGGATCCGGAAACGGTCTGGTCATAGCGCCGGTAAGCTATGGCGGGTCTTTGTCTTCGTCGCCTGATGGATGCAATATCACGCTGAAGAACGGCAAGATTCTGGCCGGGGACATGGGTATCGGCACCAACGGCACCCTTGAAGATGTGACGCTCAATCTCATTGACATGCAGATCGAGTCCGCCGGCCATGGCATGTATCTCGCCGCCAACGGCAGCGCCTCCATCGTCGATTCTGAGATCTCGGGCGATATCGTCGGCATTGAGCTTCGTGCGGGTTCGCTGTATGTGAGCGGCGATTCCAAGGTCTCTGGCGGCAAGGGCCAGCCTTCGGTGCAGCCCAACGGCAGCGGGACGACGGCTTCCAACGTCGCCCTGGCAGTGGTGCAGCACACCACCAAGCATCCCATCAAGGTGGTCATCGAGCAGGGCACCTTTGAAGGCGGCGCGGCTCTTCTCCAGGCCGATCCGCAGGGCAATGATACGGATAACGTCTCACTCGAGGTCAAGGATGGCACGTATCTGGGTGCTATCGTGAGCGAGGACTGCACCGGTTTCATCCAGGGCGGTACGTTCAGCGATGAGGGCGCAGCCGACTACCTTGCGGAAGGAAGCGTTCTTGTGAAAGACGAGAACGGCATGTTCGGTGTTCAGGAGGAAGAACCTGTCGTGCCTCCCGCCCCCGGTCCCGGCGAAGATGAAGGTGAAGGCCAGGGTGAAGGCGGAGATCAGGGTGAAGGCCAGGGAGACAGCGCCGGCGATGAAAGCCAGGGCGGAAATGCCGGCAAGCCCGGTCTTCCCGCAACCGGCGATGCTGCAGGCATTGCCATGGTCCTGTTGGCCGGCATTGCCGCAGCGGCTATCGCCATCGTCGGATTCTCCTGCGCCCGCGTGCGTTCGGAATAGGACTTCCGGCAATCATTGATTCGGTTTCATGTGGAAGGGCCGCGGTTGCGCGGCCCTTCTTCGGTGATGGGCCGTATCTACGACGCGTTGACAGAATGGGGGGCCGCAGTATCGCAGGCAGGCAGGTGTGCTATAGTCCCCAGCGAAACACGATGAAGAACCACGCATGAAAGGAATCGCATGTCCCAGTTCATCGATGCGGCTTCGAGCCGCTTGAGCGATGTTGCGGTCGGCCGATCCGTGGAGGGGTTTCGACTCGTCTCCCAGGAACGATTGGCGGAAATCGACGGCATGGCCCACGTGATGCATCATGATGCGACGGGTGCGCGGCTTTTGTTCCTCGAGAATGCCGATGAGAACAAAGGCTTTGCCATCACGTTCAAAACCCCTCCGGAAGACAGCACCGGCGTATTCCATATCCTCGAGCATTCGGTGCTGTGCGGATCGGATCGTTTCCCTGTCAAAGAGCCGTTCGTTGACTTGCTCAAGACCTCGATGCAGACGTTTTTGAACGCGATGACGTTTCCTGACAAGACGATGTATCCTGTTGCGAGCACCAATGAGAAGGATCTGGTCAATCTCATGGATGTCTACCTGGACGCCGTCTTGCATCCTGCCATCTACGCCAAGCGGTCCATTTTCGAGCAAGAGGGCTGGCATTTCGAAATCGACAGCCCGGAAGCACCCCTGCGCTACAACGGCGTTGTCTACAACGAGATGAAGGGGGCTCTGTCGGATCCCGACGATGTGCTCTATCATGCGATGAATGCAGCGCTGCTTCCCGATACCTGCTACGTGCATGAATCGGGCGGCCATCCGCGCGAGATACCCCATCTTACCTACGAAGGGTTCCTTGAGGCGCACAGGCGCCATTATCGTCTGGACAATGCGTACGTCATCTTGTACGGCGATATGGATATCCGCAAGATCCTGGCGTTTCTCGATGGCCGTTTCGCTGATGCGCCCGTGCCGCCGGCTGACCTCAAGCCCGTTGGCGCCATAGCGCTTCAAAGCCCCGTCGTTTCCGACCATGTCCGCGTTCCCATGGCGACTTCTTCCGACAACGCATGCGTCGGTCTGGGATATGTGATCGGGACGGCATCGGATTTCGAGCGCGTCCTTGCGGTCGATATCCTGCTCGATGCGCTGATGGGCGGCAACGAATCGCCTATCAAGCGCGCCCTGCTCGATGCGGACATAGCGGGTGACGCGACGGCGTACCTCATCGACTCCCAGCTGCAGCCCGTCGCGATGTTCCAGCTCAAGAGCGCAAAGCCCGGATCGGCCGAGAAGCTGCGGGAAATCGTCGAATCAGAGGCGAAGCGCCTTGTTTCCGATGGCATTCCCCGCGACCTTCTTGAGGCTTCCCTTGCTCAGGCGGCTTTTTCGCTGCGCGAGCGGGACAGGGGCATAGCCGATGGCGTCGCGCTTGCGATGAACAGCATGGCCGGCTGGCTGTACGACGATGCCGCCCCTACCATGTATCTGCGTTTCGAGGAGCCGTTGGCGCACCTGCGCGCAGGCCTTGAGACCGGACTGTTCGAGCATGTGTTGGATTCGCTGATCCTCGGCTCTGATCACAACGCTTTGGTGGAGGTCGTGCCCGAGGCTGCTTCCGACGGCGGCGAATCGGCCGAACTCGCACAGATCAAAGCCACGATGGACGATGCTGACTTCGCACGCATCCAAGACGATGTCGCGCATCTTCGTGAGATTCAAGAATCGCCGGATGCGCCTGAGGCTCTGGCTTCTCTGCCGCGCCTGCGGGTATCCGACATCGGCGATGCGAAACCGTATCCGATGTTTCAGGTGCTCAGCGGAACTCCTCTGCCTTGCATATACCATGATGTGTCCACCCGTGGGATAGACTATGTCTCCATGTATTTCGACCTCAGCCATTTGACCTGGGATGATATGCCATATGTGACCATTGCCGCAGCGGTTTTGAGCCAGCTCGATACCGAATTGCGCAGCGCAGCGGAGCTTGATATCCATATGCGCACGCACCTCGGCATGCTCCGCTTCTTCCCGGAGATCATCACCTCCGACGCCGACCCCGAAGACGTGTCTGTGAAGCTTGTCGTTTCCGCCAGCTCCCTGTCGGAGCATGTGCTGCATGTGGCGGACATCCCCCATGAAGTCTGGTCGAAGACGCTGTTCTCCGATCAGGGGAAGATCTTCGATGTCCTCATGCAGAAGCGCGTGGCGATGGAGCAATCGTTCATCGGCGAGGGGCACGTTCGCGCAATCAACCGCGTGCTGTCCTATCATTCTCGTGCGGGGGTGCTCCGCGAGGCCATGGGCGGCGTGGACTTCTATCTGTTCTTGAAGGACCTCATCGACCATTACGATGAGCGCGCGACAGTGCTGTGCGAGAGGCTTTCGGAGGTGACGGAAGCCATGTTCACCTCGAATGTCCTGGTCAGCTTCACGGGTCCGCAGAGCGATCTTGATGCCTATTGGGATCATGCAGGAGATTTCGGCCTGTGCGGCCCGTCTGCGCCCGCGCGATTGGCCATCCCTGAACCCCGTCCGCGCGATGAGGCATTCGCCATCCCGTCTGACGTGTGCTTCGTGGCGTCAGGTGCCAGCGGATTCGACGTGGGTTGCACGTATTCCGGAATATGGCCGGTGGTGAGCAGGGCGCTTTCCTTCGATTACCTTTGGAATGAGGTTCGGGTCAAAGGCGGCGCGTATGGAACGGGGTTCCGCATCTCGCCTGCGAATAACCTCTCGCTGCATTCGTTCCGCGATCCCGGGATCGACGACACGTTGCAGCGTTTCGCCCGTGCCTGCGAATGGCTTGCGCAGTTCGCTCCGTCAGAGGAGGAGATGGAGGGCTATATCGTCAGCACCGTTGCTGCGCATGATGCTCCCGCCAAGCCCCGGCAGATAGCGCGCTTCCAGGATGTCGAATTCCTGAAGGGGTGCCCTTTGGACCGGCGTGAGCGGATGCGCCGTGAAGAGCTGGCCGCTACGGTGGAAGCCGTCCGCGCGTGCGCGCCGGTGCTTGACGGGATGGCGAAGGCATCGCATGTGTGCGTTTTCGGCAACGCCGATGCCATCGAAGCGTCGCGCATCGATTTCGATGTCGTCGAATTGATGGGATAGGGGCGCGCCATGGCCGTCATCGCGTTCAGCGCTGCCGGCGGTACCGATCGCGTTGCGAACCTCATCGCTTCCGGTGCTTTGGCCGCCGCCGAGCCGAAGACGGCGAAAGTCTGCTCCGGCCGCAAGGAAAACGCGCTGTTCGTGTAGGAAGCCGCTTTTCCGTTCGCCTCCGCACGGGCATGCTACAATACGAAAATTACAGCAGGAGACGGCTGCGCAGGCGGCCGTCCGCGTTTTGATGCGGGCCGCACAGCGGTCTTGCGAAGTCACCAACTACCAGGGAGAAGGAAATCCATGGCATACAACGCGCCCGAGGGTACCGCCGATATGCTCCCCGCAGCTGCGCGCATGTGGCGCAGCACGGTCGATGAGGCGGCCAAGCTGTTCTCGAAATACGGGTACGACCCCATCGATACGCCCATCTTCGAGCAGACCGAAGTGTTCTGCCGCGGCATCGGCGAGGCGACCGATGTGGTTGGCAAGGAGATGTTCGTGGTCCGCAGCGGTGAGAACTTCCGTCGCGAATGCGCGGGTGAAGCCGTGAAATCGAAGAGCAAGCTGAGCCTTCGCCCCGAGGGAACCGCCGGCGTTGTGCGTGCGGCCGTGCAGCACAATCTGGTTGAGCAGGGATCGGCGCCTGCCAAGCTGTTCTATGCAGGCCCCATGTTCAGGGCGGAGCGTCCCCAGAAAGGCCGTCTGCGCCAATTCCATCAGATCGGTGCGGAATGCCTGGGCGCGACGGAGCCCTCTGCCGACGCGGAGATGATCATCATGCTGATGCGCTTCTTCGCCGCCATGGGGGTTCCCGTGTCGAAGACGCGCCTGCTCATCAACTCCATGGGTGACGATGCATGCCGTCCCGCATACCGCGATACCATCCGGACGTTCATCCTCGACCATGCCGATGACATGTGCGAAGAGTGCCGGCATCGCGCTGAAACCAATCCGCTCAGGGCATTCGATTGCAAGAACTCAGCCTGCTCGGCCATCATGGCTCAGGCGCCGAAGATCACCGACTGCCTGTGCGATGATTGCCGCAGCCATTACGAGGCCGTGAAATCGTATCTCGATGCCGAAGGCGTCTCCTACATCGAGGATCCCACGCTCGTGCGCGGACTCGACTACTACACCCGCACGGTCTTCGAGGTCCAGGTTGTCGAGGGCATGGGTTCCCAGAACGCCATCGGCGGCGGCGGCCGCTACGACAAGCTGGTTGAAACGATGGGCGGCCGTCCCGTGCCCGGCCTTGGATTCGCTCTCGGATTCGAGCGCATGGTGATCGCATTGGAAGCTGCCGGCGTTTCGGTGGCGAAGCCCAAGCAGGTCGATGTGTATGTTGCATGCGTTGACGAATCCGTGCGGCCGACCGCGTTCAAGCTCGTGCAGGCGGTGCGCGATGTCGGCTATCAGGCCGAGATGGACCATCAGGGACGCAGCTTGAAAAGCCAGTTCAAGGTGGCTGGAAAACTGGGCGCGGATTCCGTGGCCATCGTGGGGCCCGACGAGCTGGCGCAGGGCGTCGTCCGCATGCGCCGCATGAGCACGCATGTTGAACGCCTGGTCAAGCTCGATGTGCTGCTTCAGCTTGCCGACCGCTTCCGCAGCCAGCCGAAGGTCGGTGCGCCCAGCGTCAAGGTGGAGGAGCTCTTCGGCTTTTCGGAAGATGAATGATGGGCTTCGTCCGGCTGTCCCGGATGCTGCGCCGATAGCGCAGCGCATGTGATGAAAGCGCGGCCGCTGCGTTGGAAGCGGCAAGAGGAAGGATCCGCCGAAGGATGCGCCCATGGTGCAGGATGCCGACGGCGGGACGTGAACAAGGAGTGAAAACCAACGATGACCGATTTTCTGAACGAGTACTGCATGCATGACCATACCTGCGGTCAGCTGCGTGCTGCCGATGTGGACGCGCATGTGGTGTTGACGGGCTGGGTGTGGCACAACCGCGACCACGGCGGCCTGATCTTCGTCGACCTGCGCGACCGTGAGGGCTACACCCAGGTCGTCATCGATCCCGATTGCGTCAGCGCCGAAGACTTCGCCGTCGCCGAGCATCTGGGTCGCGAATTCGTGGTCGAGGTTGCAGGCATCGTGCGCGCCCGCGCCGAGGGCACGGTCAACCCGAACATGGCCACGGGTGAAATCGAGGTGCTCGCCGAAAGCGTCAAGGTGCTCAATACCTCCGTCACCCCGCCGTTCTCCATCGAAGACGGCATCGAGACCGATGAGACCACCCGTATGAAGTGGCGCTACATGGACCTTCGCCGTCCTGAGATGTTCAACGCCCAGAAGCTGCGCCACACCGTTGCCCAGGCCATGCGCACCGCGCTCAACAACCGCGGTTTCCTCGAGGTGGAAACCCCCATTCTGGCGAACTCCACGCCCGAAGGCGCGCGTGACTACATCGTGCCTTCCCGCCCCAACCCGGGCAAGTTCTACGCTCTGCCCCAGAGCCCTCAGCAGTTCAAGCAGATGCTGATGTGCGGCGGCATCGAGCGCTACTACCAGATCGCCCGCTGCTTCCGCGATGAGGACCTGCGC
>CAUWJA010000035.1:0-10006 GCA_963558905.1 uncultured Eggerthellaceae bacterium | reverse complement strand
GGAGCGCTCCAGCTCCGAGAGGTCGTCCAGGTAGCAGGACATGTAGTAGTCCATGTCCTCGCGGCGCATGCCGTCTTCGATGGTGCCGAACAGCCTCATGGAGCAGGAGTCCATCAGGCCGTAGAATCCGTACCACAGAAGCAGCGTCTTGACGAAGGAATTGTCACCGCACTTGTCGCGCAGCCACAGGTTCGCGGCCATGGACAGCACCGCGCCGCCGGAATCGCCCGCGAATGACAGGTCGTTGCCGTCGATGCCGTGCTCGGCGCCGTGCTCATGCAGGTAGTTCGCCACATGCACGCACTCGAGGATGTTGGTGGGGTATTTCGATTCGGGCGAAAGCTGGTAGTCGACGGCCACCACGGCGGCGCCGGTGAGGTGCGCGAGCAGACGGCAGGCGCGGTCGTGGGTCTCAAGGTTGCCCACGACGAAGCCGCCGCCATGGATGAATTCGATCACGGGCAGCACGTCGGCTTCGACGGGATAGTAGTAGCGGACTTTGAATTCTCCTGCGGGGCCTTCCATGACCTGGTCGACGGTCTTCGCCATCACAGGGCCGCCCTCGTTCCAGAACGCGCGCTCCTTCACGTAATTGTCGCGCATCTCCTCGAAACCGACGTTGGTGTCGAAGGCGTCGCCGGCAAGTTCCACCTGCTTGGCGACAACGGCTTTCATCTGGTCGCTCATAAGCGATGCGACATTGAGCTTGTTTTCCATGTGCGTATCCTCTCTCTTCCAGGACCGGCGCGCGGGGTGCGCTCCGCGCGCCGTTTTTTTCAGTGGTTCCAGTATGCCTTTCCGCGCCGGATCCGAATGCGTGCATCGGTGTTCGCAACCGTCTTGTTATGCATTGCGGCCGAGTCGGGTGGGGCGGATCACCGGAGCCGTGTTCGATCGGGCCACGGCTCCGGCCCGTTCCGGCTCAAGCTTGGGTGCCTTCGGCGGCTTCAGCACCAGCGGCTTCAGCCTTGGCGGCGTTGCGCTTGCCCACGCGCAGGGTCAGCCACGCGAAGATCATGACCAGGACGCTTGCGCCCAGCATGATGGCGAAGATGGTGTCGTAGGCAGCGGTGCCCTGCGAATCGATGATGGCGCCGAACCATGTGTGGATGAAAGCGTCGGGCATCAGGCCGATGACGGAGACCAGGCCGACGCCGGAGCCGAACAGGTGCGAGGGGATATGCGCGTCGGTCAGCTGGCCGGAGGCGATGCCGTACAGGCCGTTGGTCACAAACGACAGCAAGCACACGATGACGGCGATCAGGATGATCATGCCGGGTTCACGCGGGCAGAACATGAGGGCCAGCAGGCAGGCGACGGCGCCCACGGTGCCGATCATGATGGCCTTCGACGTGGTCTTGGTGAACTTGGTGAAGATGCCGAACAGCGGCGCGGAGATGATGGAGACGCCGAAGGAGCGGATGGTGCCGATGATGCTGACCACCACGATGGGGGCTCCCAGGCATGCGGTCATGAACGGCGTGGTGAAGGTGGTTCCGATATAGACGAAGTAGATGAAGAACATGGTCAGTGCGGCCAGCCATACGCCGGGGTTCTTAAGTGCTTCGAAGGTCTCCTTGAAGTCAAATGCCTTCGTCTTGCCCTTGCTGATCTCGCCTTTGAAATTGGGGATGAAGAAGAAGGAAAGCACGGCGCACAGGGCGATCAGCGCTGCGGAGACGCCGAGCACCACCTGGATGGCCATGCCCGCATCCAGGAAGGAGGCCACGATGGCGGTCTGGATGAAGCTCAGGACCAATCCGATGGCACCGTAGATGCCGTAGGAAAGGCCGATTTTCTGGGAGTACTCCTCTTCGGAGCAGATGAGGCGGACCAGCTTGTATCGCGTGCCCCACCAGATCAGGATGGAGAAAACGGCGTAGCCCACGAATACGCCCATGAGCACCTCATAGGAAGGCAGCATGACATAGACGCAGGTGAGGGCTGCAACGCCGGCGTAGCCTATCCAGCTGAGATTGCGGACCCTGAATTTGTCGGCGATGATGCCGGAAGGGAAGTAGAAGATCACGGCGGCGATGCCGTAGAGGCTCACCAGCAAGCCCAGCTGCTCGTTGGTGCAGTTGAGTGCCTGCATCAGGGGATCGTAGAAGACCATCTTGAGGTAGATGGGTCCATAGATGATGGACGATCCCATGCTGACCAGGATGAGCAGAAACCAGCGTCTCGCTTTCGACAGGTCGGTGTAGCTTTTCTCGTCTGAGGTGGAAATAGCCATGAGGCCCCCTTTCTTGCGGTGCGTCCCCTTGACGCACGGGGGCAGTATCGCGCTTCGAAAGGGTGCAATCATCACGATGCGTTGAGGAGAATCCGCGTTCACCAACGATTGGTGATGCATCACCAATGCCATTGAGGGATGATTGTCGGCGTTTCGTTTCGGCGGATGAAGCTATATGGAGGATGCGGTTTGATGGTTGCGGACATTCCCACCCGCCTCAAAGACGGGATCGAGCGCCATGCTCCCGCCGAAAGGCGCTGGCACGGGGCGAAATACATCGGCCTTGCCCTGCTTACAAGCTTCGGGTATCTGCTTTGGCTCACCGAGGGCGTGTTCTTCTTCCGGGGTCTCATGACGTGGGAGGTGACGGTTGCCTGGCTCATCAACCTGGCCACCATGGCGGCAACCATTCCGGCCGTCGTGCTGCTGACGGGCAAGGGGCGGCATCTGATCACGAGAAACCGGATCGTCGTCGGGGTGCCTACGGCTGCTTCCCTTGTCACGTTGGCGCTGTGCTTCAGCCCGGAAGGCCCCATCGCGACGGCTTTGTTCTACGCCATCGCCGGCATCTTGGGGGTGCTGGAGGTTGTCATGTGGTCGCTATGGGCGGAATGCACGGCCTGCGCCCGCTCCCGGTATTCTCTGGGGCATGTGGGGGTCACGTTCGGTGCGACCTTCGTCGGCGCGTATCTGCTGGTCGCTGCCGTCCCCGTAGGCGCCATCCCGGTGCTCGTTTCGCTGCTGCCGCTTCTTTCGGGCGTGTTCTTGTGGTACACGCGACGCTGTTCGGGCACGGAGTTTCCCCCTCTGCTGCCGCGCGCGATGGCGTCTTCGGTCAAGCCGAACATGCGCGTCGTCAGCGGTGTCGTGTTCACCGCCTCCATCGCGGGCACGTTTCTGTGCGGGATCATCCCTTCGTACGGCCTGCTGTTCCCCCTGGGCCTGGCTGCCGGCGTCCTTGCGGGCGGCGTGATACTGCTGGTGCTGTCGGCGGTCTATGCGCTTTCCCGCAAGCGGCTCGGCATCTTCCAGCTGGCGCCGTGGGTCATCATCGCCTGCATAGGGGCGTTCGCCCTGTATCTGTACGGACCGCAGACCCTGGTTCCGGCAAGCCTGCTCACGCTGGGTTGCCCTGTGATGTTCCAGGTGCTGCTGATCGTGTATTTCGGCAAGCTCGCGGCGAAGGGCTATTTCCCGCCTACCATCACGTTCTCCGTCTCGATGCTCTGCACGCATTCCGGTTTCGTGCTGGGCGACGGCTTGTCGCTGGTCTACGAGGCGCTGCCTGCGCTCTCGGCCGGACCGCTCATCCATGGCACATGCCTTGCCTGCATGCTGGTGCTGTCCATTTCCCTCATTCCGCTTACCAGGCAGGAGTTTCTGCTGACGAAGCTCATGAGCGATCCGGTGCCCAAGGAGAAGGCCGAAATCATCTGCGATGAGATCGCATCCGAATTCAAGCTGTCGCCCCGTGAAGCGGAGATCCTCAAGATGCTGGCTCAGGGGGCGTCCACCAATCGCATCGCTGAGCGATACGTGATTTCGCCGAACACGGTGAACACGCACATCAAGCACATCTACGACAAGACGTCCATCCATACCCGAGCGGAGCTGATCGACTACGTGAACATGCGCAACTCAGGCGACGGGAAGTCCTGAGCGGCGGACGCGCCCGCTTCGGCACCATCCGATCGCGTGCCTGAAATGCGGAAGCCCGGCGCATGGCCGGGCTTCCTGTGCGTTGCATGCGGGCCGGGCGGGCGGATCCGCATCGGGTGCGCTGCTCCTATTCGACGAAGACGCCCTTGTCGATGACCAGCGTGTCGTCCAGGTACAGCGTAGGCTCCAAGATGATGCCGTCGAAATGGCAATCCGCCTTGTTGGTGCCGCCGAACGAGGTGTTCGTGCCGAAGGCGACGTGCACGGTGCCGAAGAGCTTCTCGTCCTCAAGGATGATGCCGCACAGCTGCGCCGCTTCGTTGGTGCCTATGCCCAGTTCGGCGACGACGCCGTTTTCAGCGCGTTCGAACAGGATGTCGAGCTCGTCGAGGGAGCCTTCGCTGTCGAGCTCGGTCAGGCCGCCTTCTTCGATGACGGCCACGATGGGATGCTTCAGTTTGCCGATGGGCACCATGGATCCGTCGATGACGACGCTGCCTTCGCACGATCCTTCCACCGGCGCGATGTAGGCTTCGCCCGAGGGGAAGTTGCCGCTGGCGCCGGGAGTGCGGTAGACGCCGGGGCTCGCCACGCCGTCGCGGCCTTCCAGGCCGAGCGTCAGCACATGGCCGTCTTTCTCGATGCGCGCGGTCTTCGCTTCGGTGAGCATCCGGGTGAGTTGGGCGGTGCGGCGTTCGACCTCGGCATAGTCGGCGCAGGTGGCGCCGCCGTCGAGCATGCCCATGGTGATGCCGGGCATGGTGACCACGCGCGTGCCCGCTGCGGCCGCCTCGATGCGGGCGTTGGTGTGGGTGATGGATTTGTCGGTGGCGCACAGGGCCACATCCGACGCCTTCATGGCTGCGGCCACCAGCGGTCCGGGTTCCTGCCCGTCGTTGTCAAGGTCGGGCGTGCGGATCATGCCGACGCTGTGCCCCATCTCCTTGGCGGCCTTGTAGAACAGTTTGCCGACCTTGCGCGTGGTGTCGTCGGTCACGATGAGCAGGTGCTCGCCGGGCGCAAGGCACAGGGCGGTCTCTATGATGGTCTTGGCGCGTTCGAGCCGCGCCCGCTTGAGGTTCTTGTCGCTCATGGCCGGTCCTTTCTACTTCAACTCTACGGGCGGAAGGCTGCCGAAGGTGCGCAGGTTCTCCATGGTGCCGTAGCGTTCGGCGAAGGCGTCGTATTCGGCCTGATCGAAGAAGGAGCATTCGCCGCGGCCGAATGCTTTGGCCGCTTCGATCATGAAGGTGCCGGCTTCGTCCAGATCGCCCAGGCGGGTGGCGCCGGTCGCGCAGCCGGGAACGGCGGTCTCGGTGGTGACGGCCACGCCCACGACGGGGGCTTCGGTGCAGGTGCAGGGCTGCATGATGCTGTTGAGGTGGTACAGGCCGTTGCCGTAGGGTGTGATGTCGGCGGTGGTGATGGCGAACACCTGCGGCAGGCGGCCGGTGGCGATCTGCATGATGTCCAGCAGGTCTTCGCTCACGCGCATGATCAGGCCGTTTTTGACCGTGGGGCTGATGGCGAAGCCGCGGTGGTTGATGATGCGGTTGCCCTTGGTGGTGTCGCAGACCAGGATGGCGTCAAGCTCGGGCGTGACTTCCTGCTGGTTGATCTCCGCGGTGGTCACAGGAGAGCCCATGAACGGCACGGGCTTGTGCGGGGACGTGGGGGCATCGGGGCAGACGTGGGTGGAGATGAACACGTCGCCGTCAAGGATGTCGCCCTTGCGGTGCATGTCCAGAAGCTTCGCCGCGATGGCCAGCGCCACCAGCGCGCCGTCGCCGTCGGACACGAACCCGATGCGCTCGGGACGCGCACCCCGGCCGCCCAGGCGTCCCAGCAGCCCGATGGTGGGGGCGGTGCCGCCGGCGGTTTTGCCGTTGGCGCCGGGGATGCGCACGCGGACCATGTGGGTGGTGCCGCGCGGACCGGAGATGGGGAAGGTCTCGGCGTCGCATTCGGGATCGATGCCGCGCAGGTGGGCGAGCACGGCTTCTCCGTCGACGCCGGGCGTGTCGAGCACTTCGTAGAGGTCCATCAGATGTCTGAGCAGCATTGCATGCCTTTCTCTTGAGGGTTCGAAGGCGCACGGGCGCGCCATTTTATTCCATGCCATTGTACGGCGAAGTGCGGCGCGCGGCATAGCGGTCTTCAGCTTCCGCATGCAAATCCGTATAAGGTACAATAGGGCGTTATGTGACTGAATGCCGAAGCGTCCTGTGCGGACGCCTTTGCGATGCGAATCGAAAGCGAGGATACGACATGGCCGATGAACCCAAGACCATGAAAATCGCGCTGATCCAGTTCGAAGGCGAGCTGGGCAACGTGCCTGCGAACCGCGACAAGGCTGTCAAGATGATCGCCGAGGCCGCCGCCAACGGTGCCGATATGGTGGTGCTGCCCGAGCTGTTCTCCACGGGCTACCATCTCAACACCATCGGCCCCGACATCGTCGAGCTCACCGAGCCGGTCGATGGCCCCACCGTGCGTGCGCTGCAGGATGCCGCCCGTGAGGGCAACTGCTATGTGGCAGCGGGCCTGGCCCTGTACCATGACCTGCCGGGCGTGCCGTACAACTCCGCCGTCTTCATCAACCGCGACGGCTCGCTGCAGGGCACCATGGACAAGGTGCACCTCTGGGCTCTCGAGCGCTTCTACTTCCGTGCCGGCTGCGATTTCCCCGTATTCGAGACCGAATTCGGCAAGGTCGGCATCATGATCTGCTACGACATGGGATTCCCCGAGGCTGCCCGCATGATGGCGCTCAACGGCGCCGAGCTGATCTTGTGCCCGTCTGCGTGGTGCGTCGAGGACAAGGACATCTGGGAGATCAACGTGCCCGCCCGTGCGCTGGAGAACACCGTGTATCTGGCTGCCGTCAACCGTTTCGGCCATGAGGGCGGCGACCTGTACATGCACGGCGGTTCCATGGTCTGCGGTCCGCGCGGTCAGAAGATCGCTCAGATCGAAGAGGAGAAAGAAGACATCCTCTACGTCGATTTGGATATGTCGCAGGTGGCGAAAAACCGCGTGACCAGCCCTTATCTGCGCGACCGCCGTCCCGACGCCTACGAAGACGTGCTTTTGTAGGCGCAGGATCCGCACCCCGCGCATCGGCCGCCGGCGGCGGCTCTGATCAAGATCCGCACCCCGCGCACCGGTCGCTGGCAGCGGCTCTAACCCAACTCTTCCGCAAGATAGCGGCCTGTGAGACTCGTTTCGCAGGCCGCTATTGCTTCCGGAGTGCCTGCGCACACGATGCGCCCGCCTGCGTCTCCGCCGCCCGGTCCCATGTCCACGATCCAATCCGCATTGGCCATCATGTCCAGATCGTGCTCGATGACCACCACGGTGGCGCCGCAGTCGATCAGATGCTGCAGCACGCCGAGCAGGGTTTCCACATCCGACGGGTGCAGGCCTATGGTCGGCTCGTCGAAGACGAACAGGGTGTCCTTCTGCGCGCGGCCCATTTCGCTTGCAAGTTTGAGCCGCTGCGCTTCGCCGCCGGAAAGAGCCGGTGTCGCCTCGCCTAGCGTGAGGTAGCCCAGTCCCAGGTCGCACAGGGTGGAAAGCTTCGCCGCGGCCTTTCTCAGGGCCGATGCTCCCGAAACCTGCGTCTCAAGGACCCGAATCAGCCTTTCCAGCGCCTCATCGGCGGAAAGGGACAGAAGCCCGGGCAGCGTCAACCCGTCTTCGGTTCCCGGGATGGGCAGGCGCACCGCATCGGCTTCGGGGGCGAAGCGCGAGCCGCGGCACGCCGGGCAGACGATATCCACATCGGGTAGGAACTGCACATCGAGCGTGATCTGGCCGGTCCCGTCGCACGTGGGGCAGCGCAAGCCTCCCGTGTTGTACGAGAATGCCCCGGCCTTCAGCCCGCGGGCTTTCGCTTCCGGCTGGGCGGCGAAGGCCCGGCGCAGATCGTCGAGCACGCCGGAGTAGGTGCCCACGGTGGAGCGCACGTTGGTTCCGATGGGGCTTGCGTCGATCAGGTTCACGCGGGAGATGCCGGGCGCTTCGATGGCGTTCACGGTGCGGGGAAGCGGCTTTCCTGCGATGGAGCAGGCCAGTGACGGCACCAGGCATTCCAGCACCAAAGTGGTCTTGCCCGATCCCGATACGCCGGTGACCAGCGTCAACCGGCCGCGGGGGATGTCGACCGAAAGCGGTTTGACCGTGTGGATGGCCTGGGTTTCCATATGGATGGCGCCATGGGCGAAGACCAGGTCCCCATCGACGCGGTTGCGCGTGCGCACGTGCGCGTCGCCGGAAAGGAAGGGCCCTATGCGGGAGCCCGGCGCGGCCTCCACGTCTTCGCACGTGCCCTGGGAGATGACGGTGCCTCCGTGCGCCCCCGACCCGGGACCCATTTCTATCAGGTGGTCGCAGCGTCGCAGCATGCGCACGTCGTGGTCGACCATCACCACGGAGTTCCCGTCGGCGATCAGGTCGTCAATCACGCCGGCAAGCCCGTCGTTGTTGGCGGGATGCAGCCCGATGGACGGTTCATCGAGGACGTAGAGCACGCCGCAGGTCCGGTTGCGCACCGCGCGGGCCAGCTGGACGCGCTGGCGTTCGCCGGTGGAGAGCGTGGCCGATGCCCGATCGAGCGTCAGGTATCCCAGCCCCAGCTGCTGCAGGCGGCGGATCGACGGAGCCATCTCATCGACGATGGCGCGGCCCATGGCCCGCATGTCGGGCGGGAGCGAATCAGGCACGCCCGCAACCCATCCGGCGATCTCGTCGAGGGTCATCTGCGCAGCTTGCGCCAGCGTGATGCCGCGCAGCCGCACCGATCGCGCCCGCTCGGACAGGCGCGACCCGCCGCATGCGGGGCAGGGCCCTTCGGTCAGGAACTTCGCCACGCGCGCGAGCCCCTTCTCGTCTTTGACCTTGGCCAGGGAGTTTTCGACGGTGTAGATGGCGTTGTAGTAGGTGAAGTCGAGTTCGGCGAAGGTACCCGTTTTCGCCTGGTAGAGGATGTGGCGCTTCTCGGCGGGGCCGTGGAATACGATGTCGCGCTCTTCGGGCGAAAGGTCGCGGAACGGCACGTCGATGCGCACGCCCATGTCGGCCGCCACCTGCGGCATGAGCGACCACATGAGTTGGCGCCACGACGCCACTGCACCCTCTTCGATGGTCAGCGACTCGTCGGGCACGAGCGTGGATTCGTCCACCTGGCGCACGACGCCCGTCCCGTTGCATTCCGGGCATGCGCCGGCGCCGTTGAAGGCCAGGTCCTCGGCGCCTTGGCCGAAGAAACGGGCGCCGCATTCCGGGCACGTCAGCGGCAGGTCGGCGGCGATGGCCGTGCTGGGCGGCACGCGATGCCCGTTGGGGCACGTGTGGCTTCCCAAACGGGAGAACGCCAGCCGCAGGTAGTTGGCCAGTTCGGTGGATGTGCCGAAGGTGGAGCGCACATCGGGTGAGCCGGGACGCTGGCGCAGTGCGAGGGCGGCGGGGACATGCAGCACTTCGTCCACGTCGGCGCGGCCGCTTTGCGAGATGCGGCGTCGGGTGTAGGTCGAAAGCGCGTCCAGG
The DNA here is from genome assembly GCA_963558905.1 of uncultured Eggerthellaceae bacterium. Lineage (GTDB taxonomy): Bacteria > Actinomycetota > Coriobacteriia > Coriobacteriales > Eggerthellaceae > Slackia. Next base: position 564 of record CAUWJA010000035.1, on the reverse strand, counting down.
TAGCGGTGCGAGCCTTCGGCGTAGAGCACGCCTAGCGCCAACGAGCTTTTCCCGGAGCCGGAGACGCCTGCGATGCCCACGAGGCGGTGGAGCGGCACGGATACGTCGATGTCTCGGAGGTTATGCACGCGCGCCCCGCGGACCTCGATGGATTGCGGCGGCGCGGGATGCTTGCCCCCGGACTGGTATGCGCTTCCGGCGGCGCCCCCGGATCGGCGTGCGCTTCCGGCGGCGCCCCCGGGCTGGTATGCGCTTCCGGCTCGCAACGAGTCTTCTGGTCCTGGTACGGTGTCGTGCATGCGGGTCTCCTTCGTTTGCCGGATTCAATGGTGGTGCATTTCGCCCCCGCGTGCAAGCGTGCTCCGGCACGCGGGTGCGGGCGATGCGCACGGGCCCGCCGTCGGTGATGCGCACGGAAATCCAAGTCTTTCGGGTCCCAAGCGGCCGAATGCAGCGCCGAATGCGCCGACCCATCAGCCCGCCGCGAAGGGCGCCTCTGTGACCTGGGGTTTTGCGGATGGATGCCTGTACTCGTCCGAGCTGTGTCCGGCGCGGACCCGAAAA
>CAUWJA010000034.1:0-10011 GCA_963558905.1 uncultured Eggerthellaceae bacterium | reverse complement strand
GCCGACAAGGCCGATCAGCACGGGGATGGTGACCTTCTTGTTCACCCGGTCGCTCGAACCGACATCGCTTGCAAGGGAACCTTCCGCCCCAAGGCCGGCGACATCTGAATTAGAGGAGACAGAGCTTGCGCTTTGCTGGGCCACTTCACCCACTTCGCCGAACAAACGGATCGTGAAGTAGCCGAGAGCAGCAAGAAGTATGCAGAGCAATATGATGGCGACAAGCAGCACGATGCGCATGCGGCGGGAATGCCGATGATGGATGTTGACAGACGATTCCTTCTTGGACCGATACTCGTGTGCAGCCGAGAACGACCCCACGGCGGCAGGTTCGTCATCGAAAACAGAGAAGCTCTCTTCGTGCTGGTCAGAGGAATCGTCCGGCGCATCATCCCAGTCCGCTTCACTCGAGCCGAAAAATGTGGGTTCGTTTCGATCGGCGACATAGACATCGTCCGCAGATCCAGCCTGTAGCGCATCAGCCGAGATATCCTCTTGAGCGCCACCGCGCTGCAGTGCCTCCTCCGATCCAGACGCCTGACGCACGTCACCGTCGCGGCGCGCATGCTTCGCATGATTAGCCATATATCAACCTTTCATGATATGCGATACAACCAAAGGAAAGCTCAGAGCACGAACCTGACAACGTAATATCCGATCGCGAACAGGACCGCCGCACCCGCAATGACCAGAATGACCTTCTGGGTTTTACTCATAGGGGGAATGTTCTGCAGATCCTCTTCCGTTGTTTCACGGTAATCGTCGCGCTTAGCCGACATGGCTGCTCCTTCCTGTACACGCGAAATGCAGGGCCATCGCCCCGCACAGGGAAACCATATGCACCGAATAATGGATGCACCGCACGAACATCGAGGCGAATGCAGGCGAAACCATGCTGGCAAAGCGGCGCTTTCCATGGATTGATATTACACGATGATGCCGAATGTTCGTACATGGCTGCAAGAATAACGCAGAAGCATGCCTGAAAGAAACCATATATGTGAAGAAGGCAGGGCCATCCGCAAAGACAACCGCCATCGTCCGCACATCGAACTCAAGACGCAAACAGGGCCGCCCGATGGCGGCCCTGCACAGATGCATTGTCCGGAAACGATGCGTATCGGCTACGAAAGAAAATCATCCAAAATCTCAGCCTCGGCCTCTTCTTCCGACAGACCGAGCGTCATGAGCTTGATGATCTGGTCGCCGGCGATCTTGCCGATGGCGGCCTCATGGACGAGCTGGGCATCCTCGCTGGCAGCTTCGATGCCGGGAATGGCCTTCACCTTTGCGCGGCCCATGATGATGGCATCGCACTGCACGTGGCCGCGGCATGCAGCTTCACCGATGACCAGGGGGTTGAAGATCTGGACCGAATCATCCTGTGCGACGCTGCGCGAAATGACCTGAACGCTGGAATCGTCGCCCTTGAGTTCGACTTTCATGTTGGAGACAGCTGTCTGGCTGCCATGGGTGAGCAGCTTCTCGGTCAATACCAGCTTGGCACCGTCGGCCAGCTCCGCATTGGTGTCGCGCACGGTGGAGGACACGCCGCGCAGCTGGGTGGTATCCATCTCGCAGCGGGAGCCTTCGGCCATGTAGATGTTAGTGGTGGGGTTGAGGACGCGCTCTCCCGTACCCTCGCCCTCGCCATAGTGCTTCTCGATGTAATAGACATGGGAGTCCTTGCCCAGCCAGAAGCTATGGATGCCGTCATGCTCGGTCTTGTCGTCGCCGGTGTTATGGATGCCGCACCCTGCAACGATGGTGACATCCGCCCCTTCGCCGATGTAGAAATCGTTGTAGACCACATCGGTGATGCCGGACTTCGTCATGATGACGGGAATATGCACGGTCTCGTTCTTGGTACCGGGCGCAATGGTGATCTTGATGCCCTGCTTGTCGGTGAAAGCTTCGATATCGATGTTCGCACTTGAGCTGCGCTCGACAAGCTGGCCGTCTTTGCGGATGTTGAAGGCGCCGCGCGGCATGCCGTGGATATCGGCGATCTGCGCGAGCAGCTCCTCATCGATTTTCGTCAGTTCTGCCATGATGGCCTCCTGGTATGGTGTAGCGGCGAATGGAAATCCGTTCGCACTCATTCATCATTCGTGTGCGTGGCGATAACGGCCGTCAGCACGTTGTGGGGATCTCGGTAAGGTGAAGCTCGGTGGGTTTGGTGAGCATGCACGCAGGATTCGAGCGCTCAGCAAAGCCCAGCTGGGGCAGGATCTCATCACGGGGACCGGCCATTTCAACCTTGCCGCCCTTGAGCCAGACGATATCATCGGCAAGTTGGATGATGCGCTCCTGATGGGAGATTATGATGATGCTGCGGCCGCCCTTGGCCTCATGGATGTCACGGAACGTCTCGGTCAGACGGTCGAAGCTCCACAGGTCGATGCCGGCTTCCGGCTCATCATAGATGGCCAGCTTGGGATCGCGGGCAAGCATGGTTGCGATCTCGATGCGCTTGACTTCGCCACCCGAAAGGCTCTTGTCGACTTCTCGGGTCAAATACTGGGCCGAGCAAAGACCGACTCGGGAAAGGTACTCGTTGCAAGCGAGCATCGGGAGCTTCTTGCCTGCGGCGATATCAAGCAGCTTCTTGACCTTCATGCCCTTGAAGCGAGCAGGCTGCTGGAAACCGTATCCGATTCCAAGCTTTGCGCGTTCGGTGATGGACATGTCGGTTATATCGGTGCCATCGAAGACGATGCGGCCGCTCGTGGGCTTCTCCACACCCATGATCAGCTTGGCCAGCGTTGATTTGCCGCCGCCGTTGGGTCCGGTGATGACGACGAACTTATCATCATCGATGGTCAGGTTCATTCCGTTGATGATGCGCTTGGTTTCGCGCGATCCCTCTTCGACGGGAACCTCGAACACAAGGTCTTGCAGTTCTAGCATATTCTTATCCTCACACGCGGGGAAACCGATCCGGCACGACCGCCCGGCTCCTGTTGTTTTCTAATTGCTACTATATCACTAACATATAAACGATACAGGGTTTTCCGCGAACGCTACGGAAAACCCTGCGAATGAAATCAGCCACCGGCCGGTCATCAAGCTCCCGCCACGCCACCGTCCGGAGTGACGGCGTTGGCGCCCGCCGAAGCCGCACCCGTGGTCATGCCATCGCTTTCGACACCCTCGGCATTTTCCGCGACCGAAGCGGTTGCCCCTTCGACGAGCGGCATGCTTGACAGGTCCATCTCCGAACCGAGCCATTTCATATCCACAATATCAAGGATTCCTCCGGATTGGACGGTTCCAAGCGCATCGGCAATCGCCGACTGAAGGTCGGTATTGTCCGCCGAAACGCCTATGCAGTACCCGCCGGCATTCTCGAGCAGGGCTATGATCTGCACATCGACGTTGTTCATCTTGGCGGCATAGCTTCCGATGACCGCATCGGCGGCGACATAGGCCGCCGAACCGGTTTCGACCGAAGAGAAAGCGGACTTGAGGTCTTCGCACGGCACCAGAGATGCCTCACCGAAAATGTTTTCAACAGCCCATGCGCTCATCGACGAAGTCTGCGCAGCGATGGTCGGCGCGCTCGCCGCCGTGGGAACGGTGGTGTTTCCCGGGCTCGAGAACAGGGCTACCGCCGTTTGGATGTACGGGTCCGACAGCCAAAGGGAATCATCCGCATCTGCCGACGTCAAGCCCAAAACGATGTCAACGGAGCCGTCTTCGAGAGCGGAAACGCCGGAGGCTGAGATATCGACCAGCTCGAGTTTGAGGCCCAGCTGGTCGGCCAAAGCCGCCGCAGTATCGACATCGAGACCGACGATCTTGCCGTTGACCTGTCCGGCGAACGGAGAACTGGTCGTGTCAACGCCCACCTTGAGCACGCCGTCTTGGACGATGGCAGGGGAAGATATCTTGGGGCTGAGGGCTTCGGGCTCATATGGTTCGGACTGGCAGCCCGCAAGAGCGAACGTCAGAACCGCCGCAAATGCGACGAGGACAACGCTCATGATTCGACGCTTCATACATTCCTCATTTCCAGAATTCCTTAGAACCGTCTTCCTTCGGCTGACCTAGTCTTTGCCCCCACACTCGCGCACAGGGGGTTTGCGCAACGCGCTCCACCCTCTCCCCCGGAGCGACCGTATGCCGCATAACACCGGAAGGTGCGTCTTACTCCTAGGATACGCCATGCTCACGTGCGCCGCAGCGCCGCTTACGTGGATCCTTTTGACCGCATCTGCCATGGACTGAGGAGCATTGCGCTCCCGCAACTACAGACCCGAAAGAAGCTCCGCCATAGTGTAGCAGATTTCGTACGCCTGGCAGCTACCAGCCCCAACAACGCAAAAGCCTCCAGCTTCCACACACTTGCATCCTTGCCGCCATGCCGCGGACGGAGCGAAAGCATCTGCCGCCGAAATGGAACAGACCGCGGAAAGCCCTGGCATCGCCGCTCGAAATCAGGCAGACCCACGCAAGGTCCGGGACAGGGAAACGCTTGCGATGCGGGCAGAACGCCATCGAAAAAATCAAGGTCCGAATGAGATGATCATCACCCCCGCCCTTCGCGAAACCGATAGGAGCCTTCATGCTGAAAGACGCGCTGATGGAAACACTCTGGCCAACGCGCTGCGCCGTCTGCGACCGGCCCGGAACCGTGCTGTGCGAGCCCTGCGCCCGAAGCCTGGAATACATCGACACCTGCAAATGCTGCCCGATCTGCGGATCCCCGTTCGGGCTGATCCAATGCACGGATTGCGCCTCGAACGCGCTTGAGGATGAAACAGCACCGGCATTCTCATCGTGCATGAGCCTGACGAGATACGAAGGCGGGGCCGCCAAGGTAATACGGACATACAAAGACGGGGGCGAACGCAGGCTCGATGCGGAGATCGCCCGCCTGCTTGCACGCTGCGTTCCCCCATCCTGGATCGACGGCAGCGATGCTGTCTGCGCCATCCCCCCATCGCGCAACGCGTATTCGAAACGGGGATTCGACCACATGGGTCCCGTCGCTGCCGCATTCAGCGAAATGACAGGCGTGCCGGTCATTTCGCCGCTGCGCGCACTCGATGCCGCAGACCAGCGCGCACTCGGACGGTCGGGACGACGCAGGAACATGAAGCATGCCTTCCTCGCAAGGAGCCCCGAAGGAAACAGGAAATCGGTTTTGCTCATCGACGACGTCTACACCACCGGAGCCACGCTCGCCGCTGCATCCCAGACGCTGCTTGCCTCCGGAGCACGCGGCGTGCGTTGCCTGACCTTCGCGCGGGCATAGCGCCCCAAATGCCACCGCAACCGCCGGCACACCGAACCGATCCGCGCCGCCCTGGCCGAAACCCGACAACCGAGAACGGAGACACCGTGGGAAACGACAGCAATCTCGACCGGTATTCGCGACTCTACTTGAAGAAACCGCGATCATCACCGCGCAAAGCCGCGCGCTTGGCGGCCATCGCCTTCGCGGTGATCGCGGCCGCCTTCATCGCCACGGCAATCGGTCCCCCTTTTCTGCCCGCCGACAACCGGATGAGCAGCATCCTCAGCCCTGCCAGCGCAGACAAGACCGAAGAGGAGATCAAAGACGAGCTGGGCGATGCTGTCGCAGAGGGCATGATGAACGTTTCCATGGCATCGACCGTAACGGTCGATGAAGACATGAACGCGCATCTCAGCGCAGTGAACATCCCCCAAAACCATCTCGATCAAACGATAACCCTCATAGGGGAAGACGGAACAGAGCTGTACGCGTCGCCCATCCTGCCTCCGGGTACGGCACTGGACACCGCCCAGCTCGCCGGACCCGTCCCTGAAGGCAGGTCGAACGCAACGGCAGTGTTCACAGGCTACGATCCGACGACGGGGCAAGCCGCGGGGACCATAGCTTTGGAAATAACGTTGGAAAAGGAAGGAAACGCTGATGAATGAGAACGCCAGACAGAGGAAAGGCCATTCCCGGAAGCTGCTCGGAGCACTGCTCGCATGCGCATTCGCGCTCACACTCGCTGCCGCCGCGATTCCCCCATCGCAAGCACACGCCGCGACGGTGAGCACGGCTGTGACCATAGCCGCAGACAACGACCGAATCAGCATCACCGCCCCGCTGCGCGTGGATATGGTGGTTGCCGCCGATGGCGCGTTCATAGCACCGAACCCGCAAGACACGCGCATCGAGAACAAATCGATATTCGGCGTGCATGTATCCAATGTCGAAATCGCACCGGCTGCTGGCCACACCATCGTGACGGAGAGCCAATTCGAAGGGGCCCAGGAGACTAATTCGCTCTGGATGGGCATAGCACCCAACGGGAAGGAGCCCATTCAGGCAGGCGACCACCTGACGAAGAAGAGCCCTTCGACGCCTTCTGACTGGAACATGACCAAAGCAGGAGGCAGCGCGCCGAACATAGAATTGGAATTCAGCGGCGCCATGAAGAACATCGAGAGCCCGACGACGGAAGCGACCAAAGCCTACGACATCACATGGACTTTCGCTGTCGGCAACAAATAGCCATGTCAGGGCGCGGCACGACATCGGTCTACCTTTCCTTTCTGGAAGACCAGGAGACCGGCGCAACAGCTCCCGACGGCACGATCTGCCCCGATACGGGGAATCAACCTGACGCGCTGCCGGCCAACGGCGATGCGGCTGCCACCCTGTCCGCATGTGTGCTCGGCATAGCCTTGGCGGCAGTGCTTGCAATCCTTGTCCTTGCGCGCTCACGCAAGGACAAGGCGCTCGAAGGAAGGATGCAGATGATGGCCCGCAGATGCAGCAACGATAAAGCGCAGACGCCTCCGTCCCGCAACGCGGGCCTGAAACTTGCCGCATGCATTCTTGCAGCCGGAATCATCTTCACGTTCGCCCTGTCCCCGACAGCGCCCGCCTATGGGTCGGAGCCGCACTCGGATCCCCCTGGCCAGGATGCCGGATTCATCCCGACGCCCGATTCCGCACGATGCGAACCTTCGGAAGAATCGGACAGATCGCTTGGGCCCATGACATCGGCACGGGCAGTGAGCTGGGCGCACCCGGCAAACGGCGTATACCGGATCAACAATACCTACCGAACAGCCAATCTGGTCGGACGCAATACGTCGGATGATTACGCGTACGTGTACCTGGGGATCGGAGACGGAGACTGCTTCTTTCATGTCAAGAAGCAGTCATCAGACGGGTGGTACACAATTCAAGCCCTGCATAACGGAACCTACCTGAAAGCATGGGAAAGCTCAACGGGAGTATTCGGGAACCCGGGGACATGGTTCGTTTCCAGCACTTCAGACTACACCTATTGGGCATTCCAGAACGGCGGGTACGGAGGCGGCCTTGGGATTTCGAACAAAGTCTGGGGGAACGGGAACTACCTCGATATCGTGGGCACCCATGACGGGTATTACGACAACAGGGTCAACCTCAGCTCATACGCCAGCTGCCCCGACGCCTCGGGAAGAGGATGGAAGCTGGAAGAGATCCCATTCAAGGGCAGCTTGGCGCTGAAGGGAACCGCGCAGGAGGGCAAACGGATAACAGCAACCGTATCCTCAAGTTCGTACAAAGTCGGGACGGTGATCTGCACATGGTACAAGGGAAATAAGCCCGGAGCAAAAACGACCCGGCTGGCACGGCATACGCTCAAACCCGGAACAGATTCCCTAACCCTGCCCAAAGGATGCGCTGGGTCATACATCACCTGCGTCCTCTCGGATGACCAGTATCGGGGAACGGTAGTCAAGAGCATCGGCCCTGTAACCGAGGCGCCCCGGATCGCCATATCCGCCACGCAGCTATGCTCCGGCGCGCTCAACGGCGATGGGACGGTGGAATTTCCCAACATATCGGTTTCCAATGATTCCAACAGGGCGATAGAAATCACCCGGCTCTCGTTTGCACCAACCGAAGATATGCCGCAATGCACGATTCGGATATTGCACAACGGGAATGCGATCGCCGAAACAAAGCCCGAAGGCAGCATCACGATAGAAGAGCCCATCCGTATGGAGATCGGAGAGACGGCGGCATTCGAAATCGAATCCCTCGGAGATTGGGAACCCCCGAACACAGACAGCGGCATCACCCTGGAAGAGTTCATCGATCGCCACGAAGGCGAGACACTGTTCCTTGTTACCTTTACGGCTTTAGCGGCAAATCCCCCTTAAGGCATGCGCGCAACAGCCATCGGAACAAAAAAATGGAGGATGCCGAAGCATCCTCCATCCGCAATCGGTCGAGAGCGAAGACGGTTCCCTACACCGTCCCCATGGTCCAAGAGTTAAGATACGCCTCCTGCTCAGGGGTCAGGACATCGATCTGCACCCCGAGGGTCTCCAGCTTGACGCGGGCGATCTCATTGTCGATATCCTCAGGAACGACATAGCAGTCAGGAGCCATTTCCGCCGCATGCTGAACCATATGCTCGGCGCACAGCGCCTGGTTGGCAAAGCTCATGTCCATGACATTTGCAGGATGGCCCTCAGCGCCCGAAAGGTTGACCAGACGGCCGTCGGCAAGAAGAATGATCGATCGTCCGTCATCGAGCGTGTATTCGTCGACCATGGGCTTCAGGGATTCCTTGCCCACGCAATGCTCCTCAAGCCACGGAATGTTGATTTCGGAATTGAAGTGGCCGGAATTGCAGATGATGGCGCCGTCTTTCATGTTGGCGAAGGCGGGCTCATCGATGACGTTGAGGTCGCCGGTGACCGTGACCCAGATGTCGCAGTACCGTGCGGCCTCGGCATTGGGCATCACGCGGAAGCCGTCCATATGCGCCTCAAGCGCAGCGATGGGATCGACTTCGCATACGATCACATCGCAGCCCATGCCCTTGGCGCGCATCGCCAGGCCCTTTCCGCACCAGCCGTAGCCGGAAACGACCATCGTGCGGCCGGCGAGAAGACGATTGGTGAGTCGGATGATGCCGTCAAGCGTAGATTGCCCCGTGCCGTAACGATTGTCGAAGAAATGCTTGGTCTTCGCCTCATTGACGGCAATGATGGGATAGCGCAACGCACCGTCATGGGCCATGGCCTGCAGGCGGACAACGCCAGTCGTGGTCTCTTCGGTACCGCCGATGATGCCCTCGAGGACATCGGGTCGGCTCTCGTGGATGCGGCCGACGACATCGGCACCGTCATCCATGGTGATCTGCGGATGCGAATCGATGATGGCATCGATGTGCTTGTAGTAGGTCTCGGTGTCTTCGCCCTTGATGGCGAAGACGGGAATGCCGTAATGCTTGACCAAAGCAGCCGCGGTGTCATCCTGGGTGGACAGCGGATTGGAGGCGCACAGCTTCACGTCTGCCCCGCCGGCGGCGAGGGTGCGCATGAGATTGGCCGTTTCGGTCGTAACATGCAGGCATGCGCCGATGGTCACGCCCTCAAGCGGCTTCTCGCGCTCGAAGCGCTCTCGAATGCTCGCTAGAACCGGCATATCCCTATCGGCCCACAGAATGCGCTTGAGGCCTTCGTCGGCCAGGGAGATATCCTTGATATCGTAATTCACTCTATTCCATCCTTCTATCCATGGTGCAAATCAGAAACAATGCAAACGGGTCAAGTATAGCCGCACGGCCCCCAAGATCGCAAAAGCCGATTCGAAAACCATCTCCACACCATCACTTCGAACCCGAACTATCCCCGATGATGCGCCTTGAACACCAATCGCGAGAACAAGGTGAGGCTCAAAATCACCGCGCTCACAGCAAGTCCCAGCCAAAGGAGTTCCAGGCCGGGGGCATCCTTGAGCACGACACCGAGGAAATGGACGCCCATCATCACGACGATCACGCTGACGAGACGCTCCTTGAGATCATCGAAATCGCGGAATACCAGCCAAGCGGGCAACTCGATTTCATCGGTGATGAACAGGCTGAACAAACCGAGAGCCATGATATAGAGGACAACGGCGAGCAGGTACATGTCGGTGAATTCCACATACTCGATTGCCAGATCGATGAGCCCGGCATCGCCGCTGATCCATTCGAATGTGACGATTCCAACCTGGATGGTCGTCAGCACCACCAG
>CAUWJA010000033.1:0-10086 GCA_963558905.1 uncultured Eggerthellaceae bacterium | reverse complement strand
TCGAGCGCGTCTTTCGTCTCAAACGCCTTAACGGCAATTGATGTTTGCCCCAGGGGGAAGCCAATAGCGGCCCCCGTGTGGACATCTGTGCCAGCAAGAAGCTTAGAGCAAATCCTGGATTGCACTGAGTTAACTGCAACCATTCTGAAATGATATTGCTTTGCCTCGTCACAAAGCTTCTTCATGTCTGCGCACGTTGCATCTGGATGCAAATTCGTATGGTCAATCAACCGCGCGAGGTCGTTTAACGTATAGATTGACATGTTGACTCCTTATCCCAATCCTGCAGATCGCCCAAATAATCGGCTTTACATCAATAAAAACGCAGCCAGCAGTACCTCGTTTTCGCGCATTTCCTTTTATCGCACCGATATCGCATCCTCCCAGAGCCCCACGGCCTAATCAAACAGCTCTCCTCGACGCAACCGTCCCAAGGCCTCAGCATAGGAAATTCCCTTGTTGAAAAGCGCACTCGTGCCAAGAACGAAGCCATCGACACCCATGGCCGAAAAGCGACGAATTCTTTCGGGAGAACACGATCCATCGATAATGAGTCGATATCCAAACTGCGCTTTAATCCCCACAAGCTCTTCAATTTTGCTTTCAGTGAAGTCAACGAAGCTCTGCCCGGCAAAACCAGGGTTAACCGTCATGACCATTACGTAATCACAATATGAAAGCATATCCCTTACAGAAACCAATGGGGTATCAGGGTTAATCGCCAGCCCCGCACTCTTACCCAACGCACGAATCCGAGATAGCGTTTTCGTCGTATAGCGCTCAGACTCAGGGTGGATGTAAACGATATCGGCTCCCGCCTCACAAAATAACTCAATAACATGAGATGGGTTCTCGACCATGAGGTGAACATCGACGAGCCTCTCCGTGGCGGCGCGAATCGCCTTTACGTCTTCGAGGCCCAATGCGAAATTTGGAACGAACGAGCCATCCATCACGTCGCAGTGAAACACATCTGCACCCGCAGCATCAAGCCTGCGCACCTCGTTTGCAAGCTCCCCGCCATTGGCGCACATCATGCTCGGACATAGAAGCATATTCGACCTCTCAATCTTATTCACAGCAGATCAAGCAATTCAGAAAAGGCGTCAATGAAAAATGTCGCGCCCTTTTGGGAGAAGCCGAATCGCTCCTCGCGACGGGCGATGACGGTAATCCCCGCTCGCACCGCCGCAGTGATTCCGTAATCAGAATCCTCCACGACGCGGCACTCCTCCGCCGACAGGCCCAAAGCATCAAGCGTGTGCAGATAGATCGCGGGATTTGGCTTACTCTCCTCGAAATCCGCCCCGCTCGTGACCAACTCGAAATATCCCGATACACCGCATACCTCGAGCACATGGTTGATGACATCTCGAGGGGACGACGAGGCTATCGCCAGTCGATACCCGCGCTCGCTCAGACCGGCGATCGTCTCCGGCACACCCTCGAACATGATGGCTGCGTAGTCGACCTGACCCGTCTGCTCGTAGATCTCGCGGTCTATATCGCCACCGAAGCGCCAGTCTCCGGTCGCGCGCTCCCACCAACCCGAAAGCAGCTCATACGACTTCGCGACTGAGGCCCCTGCCATGACGTCCAGTTCGTCGTCCGTCAGCGGATATCCCAACTTCTCGAAGTACTCAGAGACGCATGACCGATACGCGCGCTCGCTGTCCACCAGCACGCCATCCATGTCGAAGATAACCGCCCGAATGCCAGATTCCCTCTCCACACCATCCCCTTTCTCGTCCACCCCCGCCATGGGGTACCGAACCGTCAATCCTCATCTGCCGGATGGTCCTCGCGATAGGCCTTCGTTCTGAAGTCGAGCACATCGGTCATGCGGTAATACAGCGGGTGCGAACGTCGCGAATCGAGGTCCCTCGATAGCGTCGCCGCCACGATTTGCAAGACGGGAAGAAGGTAGAAGCAGGAGAACGGCTCGGGGCAACCCAAGGGCAACCCCAGGACCCTGCGGTCGCTCCGCTCCTCGTCAGTCATAAGGGACTCGGGCTTGATTAGGTAGGAATTCGGAGCCACCAACGTCAGGCCGCGATGCACCAGCGAGGCATGATTGGAAGTCGCATCACCCCCATCGAGCACGAACGTGGTATACGTGGGATCGAGCTGCAACGCCGGACCATGCTGGAATTCATCCTGCTCGTAACCAACAGCGAGCACCTTGACCGTCTCGCCGATCTTGAGCGCGCCCTCGAGCGCCGTCCCGTAATTTCCCCCGCACCCCAATACGTACACGCGGTCCATCTGCATGAGATACGGATAGTTGCTCTTGACGAACCCATCTGCCCGTACGCAAATCTCGGCATGCGCTTCCATCGCCGCCGCGATCTGGGCACGGCACTCGTCCTCACATGAAACATCACCCCTCATGGAGCATACGCGAGCCGCGAATAGCATGAGGTACGCCACCAACGACATGGGGCCGAACGTGACATAGCCGACGGACTCCTCGCCGCAGCCCCAGTCAAACACCTCATCTGCGACCCGGGCGCAATCCGCACGGGGATCAGATGTGAGGAGGCGAGCAGCAATCCCCGCCTCCTTGGCCGCGCATAACGCATCGAGGCAATTCACGCTCGCACCCGATTGCGATATCACCAAAGCGTAGGCATCATCGCCCAAATTCGCCACCTCGTATTCGGCGAAGGTGTAAGGAAATGTGACCTCGACGCTCATGCCCAAGACCCGTGTGAGATACGGCCGGGCCATCCACGCCGCCGTGTAGCTCGATCCCGAGGCAACCAATACCAAGCGCCGCGGGTGCGCGTTCTCGAACGACGTGGAAAGTGGGCGGACAAGCTCCTCTCCGCGCTCCAACTGCGCACGGATCACCTTCGATGCAGACTCGATGCAGGCCCTCATTCCCATCTTTCCCATGTTCATTCCTCTTCCTTTCACGAGAGCGACACCTCCGCGCCACCCTATCTCGGTCTAGATCGTCACTGTGTGCTTTGAGACCCCTTCGGGGTGATCGGGGTCATATCCCCTGGACAACGAAAGCAGGCAGGCAAACATCTGCGAAACGACCGCGCAGGCGAACACCGCTCGCAATCCATCGAACTCCTCGGGAAGCAAAATTCCCTGGTCGCCCTTGGCCACGACATCCGGCTTGTTGCTGATCACGGTCGCGAAGATCTTTCTCTCGTCGTGCAGGCGATCGAGCAGCGCGACGATGCTGTCATCGGTTTGGCGATCGGCGATGAGGAACAACGCCGGAACGAAGCGCTCGGCAGTCGCGATGGGACCATGCTGGTAGTCGCTCGCTGCGTAGCAGCGCGCATCGAAGTAGCTTGTCTCCTGCACCTTGAGTTCAGTCTCGTGCGCGAGGCCGAACAGCAAGCCGCGACCAAAGATCATCATCTTTGAGCAGTTTCGGTACACGGGCACGACCGCACGCACCTGATCCTCGAGGTCATAGGCAGCGCGCACAATGGAGGGCGCATCGTCCAAGACCGACGCCAAGTCCCCATCGCCCGATATCTCGGCGGCGAGCGCCACAATCAGCGCTAGCTGCGTCATATACGATTTCGCCGCCGTGACGCTCAGCTCGGGACCGCACGCATTGTTCATGCGCACGTCACCGATACCGGACATGAGGCTTCCAGGCTCGTTGGTGATCGACACGCACACGCCGCCATCATCCACGCAGGCCTTCATAACCTCGTACACATCGCGAGCGCCGCCTGATTGGCTGATTCCCACCACCATGGTGTGGGCGTAGTTCGGGGAGGAACCATAGCACGTCACGGTCGACGGCATGGCGATCGTCGATATCATTCCGGCGCGCGTCTCGAACACATACCGACCGACCTGAGCAGCATGCTCGCTGCTACCCCGCGCCGCGAAAACCACGTTGGTGACCTCGCGCTCGCGAACCAACTTCACAACCTCGGCGATCTTGCCCTTATTCTCGCGCAGGCACGCCTCGATGGCATCGGCCTGCTCATGAATCTCACGCCACATGAGTGACGATGAAGTGTCCAGCATGTCAGCTCCCCTCAACTCGGCCTTATGGACGAATAACAGGTGCGGTCCGCAGGCGGAACGGATCACGAACCGCGCCCGAACCCTAATTGGGCATGATTTTGTCGATGTTCTCCGTCTTGGAGCTAATCGCCTTGGTGAAGTTCGAATCGTAAAGCGGGTGCTTTTCCCAACGGTGCAGGTCGTCGGTGATCTTGTACGCCAGGTACTGATAGAAGGGAAGCACGTACAAGGGCATCATGAGCGGCTCGGAGACCTCGAACGGAAGGCGTACAGCATGCTCATCGTCAACGCGATCGGAATTCGTCACGATGTACGCGCGATCGGTGACGCTACGCGCCGCAAGGTAGATATCAACGAGGCGATCGGAGCCCTCGGTCATATGGTCGACGCAGAAGACCGCGTAATTCGGGGTGAGCTGGAGGTTGGGCCCGTGAATCCACTCCTCACCCTCATAAGGAAAGCTCGGGATCTGAATGGTCTCGCCGAACTTCAGCGCGCCCTCGCAAGCGATGCCATACCCCTGCATGAAGCCGAAGTGGTTAACCACCGTCATGGATGTGAGCGCAGCCTTGTTGCGCTCGTAGAACTCCCTGGTCCCCTGCTGGACGAGCTCGTGACGGCGGGGGATATCGGCCATCTCCTTGAGCACCGCATCGCGCCGATCGGCATCGACGACGCCGGTGCGGGCGCCTGCCTCGAGGGCAAACAGCATAAGAAACTGAGCGAGGGTCGTGACCCCCTTGGTCACATACCCGACGGTCTCAACGCCCACGCCGTAATCAACGACAAGGTCTGCATGGTCCTTGAAATCGGACTCGACGTTACCGGTCAGGCCAACCGACGTGACGCCGAGCTTCTTGAGCTCGTCCAAAGCGGCGATGGAATTGGTCGAACACCCGCTCTGGGAGATAACGAATACGAAATCATCCTCGCGCAGGTCGTGCTCACCGTAGATGAATGTCGCTGGGGGGACGATCTTCACCTCGCATCCGAGATACTTCATCATGAAGTTACGGGCACACTGTGAACCGTTGTTGCTCGATCCGCATGCGACGATCCAAACGCTGCGGCGCGGCTTTTGCGCATACAGATCGACCAATTCACCCGTGAGCTCGGCGGCGCGTTCCACATTAAGCGCGACCTGCGCGGGGGTTTCCTCGATATACGTGAGCATGGTGGGAGTTGCGTTTTCCATACGTGTTTCCTCTCTATGTTCCTACATGACGGCTAGATGCCGTCTTCTTCGGCTTCCTCGACGTAAGGAGCCGGCTCGTACAGCAATGTCGACGTTCTCGCGGCCTCCACGACCTGCCGTGCGAATGCATCGATATCGGTGGCGGAACCATGCGCCATGTACGCCTCGATCAGCAGGGGCAAATTCGTTCCGGACACTACGCGCACGCTCGAGCGCGCAGTGGCCAACGTGGCCGCCGCCTTGAAGGGGGAGCCACCCAGCACATCCGTGCACACAAGGACTCCATCCGCCTCTTCGAAGACGTCGATGACGGCAGCGAGATTAGCCTCCAGTTCCTCAACCGATTGCGTTCCAGGGAAATCGACCACGCCGATATCCCGCAACTCCCCGGCGAGCAAGGCGAGCGCAGAAGACACGCCCGACGCGAAGCCAACGTGTCCCGTTACAACCAGACCGATCATCGTCACTCCTATCTTTCGACGAGTTCTTCACCCACCAAATCACACGCATGGCCAAATCCACCGTCGACTTGGCACATGCGGTGTGCATGTTCTCCCGCCCTTTGCAAAGCGGACTCAACGTCTGAGGCGCGCAGGGCCGAACCCTTGCACCATCCTTCGGCGATGAGCGATGTCGCGAACGCCGTGACAAAGGCATCTCCGGCCCCCATGGTGTCGCGTGCGACCCCTTCCGAAGGGACTCCCTCGATAACTTCACCATCCATGACGACAAGCGGGGCTTGAGCCCCCCGTGTCGCGAGCACAGGGCAGCTGACGCCCATCCGCGCAACCTCGTCCAGCACGTCCTGCACGTTCATGCCGCTCATGGAGAACTGGGCAAGATCGATCACCGGGAGCACCTGCGCGAGGTACTCGGCAGTCCGGTACTTCTCTTTCTCGCCGAAATCGAAAACCACGATGCCATCGACATCGCGAAGCTTGTCCATCTGATCCGCCATCTTCGCGTAGCAACTCGAGAAAACGACGTCGTACGAAGAGACGACCCCAATGTGCTCGGGAAGCAGGTCGAGGGGACCGGCCCAGTTCTCACCGAGCTCGTTGCGCTTGAAGCTTCGCTCGCCATCAAACACATCCTCCACGCAGCGCTTGGTAGTAGTACCCTCTGGCCGAGTGCACCCATGTACATCGACGCCCTCACCGGCCAAGACCCGCATCATAAGGTCACCGCTCGCATCGGTGGCTATGGCACCCAGGTACCCCGCATCGCATCCCAGCCGGGCGGCGTTCACCGCCACGTTCACAGCGTTCCCGCCGGGATAGGCGACACCAAGGTTCTCGTACACGTCAAAGACGTTATCGCCCAACCCCAGCGCGCGCATCAGTATTCGACCTTCCGGTAATACCGGCGAATGTCGAGTGAATGGCCCGTCAGGTGTTCCATGTTCTTAGAGATGCGCTGCAAGGCGGCGTTGGCGACCACGGGACCAAGAAGGCGACGGAACTCGGGATCGATTCCGGGAAGCTCGAACTCGGCGCAGTCGATAACCGTCGCCCTATCCGTGTACTGCTCGATGAACCGCTTGACGCGTAGGTCGAGCTCTCGGGTGGCACCCTCAGTCACCAAGAGGGTCACGCTCACGTCCGGCTCGACCAGCTCGAGCGTCCCGTGGAAAAACTCGGGGCTCGACACCGATTTGGTGCGGATCCACTGGCTTTCCTCAAGCACGCACATGGCATAGGCGTAGCAGACCGGCCAAAGATCGCCCGAAGCAACCCAGATGTTATATGGATCATCGTGGTATGCCTTGCAATACTCAATGGCACGGACGTCGAATTGCTTGCGCACGGAGACCAACGCCGAAGCAAGGTTCGATAGGCTGTCGGCAAATGCCGGATAACGGTCGAACCGCCCACGGACGTGCAGGATCTTTCCCAGAATCAAATATAAGGCGAGCTCCTGCGGTCGACCGTCCCCATAGACGAAACAGTAATCACTGAGCGCCTCGAGCGGAGAATCGGGCCTGCCCACCACGGACACGATAATCGCATCTCGCTCGCGCAGGTACTCCGCCGCCTTCACGGTCTCCTTGGTATCACCCGATTTGCTCGACATGAAGACGAGCGTCTTGGGCCCAAGCTGGTTGTATCCCGTGATCACCAGCACACCCGAGAGCATCGAGGCGACCGGGATGTCACTCATCTCGTTGAGCATGCTCGCAAATGGGTCCAGCATCGCCTGCGACCCACCAGATGACGACAGGAGGATGCTATCGAATCCCCGCTCGCATACCGACTCGGCGATTGCCTCGAGCTCGCCACGGCGGCTGTAAATCACCGACCCCTGATGAAGCAGCTCCGACTCGTCAAAAGTGACCATGCCGCTTCCCCCTCTCCTTACGCGCGCGTCACGCGCGGCTCCTATGGGAACAGCCCCGGTGCCGAGGCTGTTCCGCATCGAATCGAACTGTCCCGACCCGTATCTACATCCAACCGAGGAAGGACATCAGGATGCCGAAGGCAATGATGCCGAGGATGATAACGAGTACGTTTGCCTTCTTCTTGAAAAGCGCGAAAAGCAGGAAGACCATGCTCAGAGGCAGCAGGTTCGGGATCACGTTGTCGAACAGGCTCTGGACCGTCGTGCCCGCCATACCGAACACGAGGCTATCGCTGAAGGCGATGTTCACGTAGGACGGGATGAGGCCGCCGATGACCATGACGCCCAGGATGCCAGCGGCCTCCGTGAGGTACTTGGTGCTCTCGGTCATCTTGGTGACCACCTTGGTGCCGAGGTTATAACCAAAGCGACCGAAGAAGATGCGGGAAATCGCCGCAAGGAACCAAATGAGAATATAGAGCAGCGGACCCATGATAGAGCCGTCCTGCGCAAGCGAGCAGCAGATGGCGGCAGAGATCGGCAGCACGGTAAACCAGAAGATCGTGTCGCCCAGGCCGGCAAGCGGTCCGAACAGGCCGTTGCGAACGCCCTCGATGACCTTACGGTCTTCGCCGTTCTCTTCCATGGAGAGAATCAGGCCCATAAGGAAGGTCGCCATGTGGGGCTCGGTATTCATGAACTCCATGTTGTAGGTCATGAACTCGGAAATGTCCTCCTTGGAGTCCCCATACATTTTCTTAAATGCGGGCAGCATGGACTCGGTGAAACCCATGGCCTGCATGCGCTCGAAGCTGAATGCGGACTGTTCAATGCAGGAATAGAGGGACATCTTGTCGATGTCGGCCTTCGTCAGCTTCTGGACAGGCTGGCCGGTCTTAGTCAGAACTTCCTTAGATGCCATCTTCGTCGCCTCCATCGATAGCCTTTGCGGTAGCCAGGGCAGCAACCTCGTCCGCGCGCTTCTCATGCATGTAGTTGATGTACGCGAGCGCAACGCCGACAACGGCGATCGGAAGCACGTTGGGCATGGACAAGAAGGTAGCCATCACAAAGCCAAGGAACAGGTAGGGCGCATTGCGCACTTTGAGCGTGACCATGAGAAGCAGTCCAAGGCCGACGGCGGGCAGAATGCCGCCGGCGACTTCAAAGCCGTGAATCAAGAACGTCGGGAATGAGTTCACGAACGCCTGAATGGGGGCCTGAAGGGCGTAGGAGCACAGGAACACAAGGAGGCCCGTGCCGAGCGTCTTAACGGCGACGCCGAAGTAGACCGTCTTGCGGAACCCGGCGGTATCCGCCTCTGCGGCAAGCTTGTCACCACGGTGGGCAAGACCGACAAACACGGTGTTCCACATGATGCCGACCCACTGCGCGAGCAGCGCGAAAGGCAGAGACAGGCCGATTGCGGCCTCAGGAGACTGGCCCGTGGTGTAGGCGATGACCACCGTCATCATGCCCGCCATGAGGGGATCGGGCGGAACCGTGCCACCGACCGTTAGCAGACCGAGATACGAGAGCTCGGCGACGGCGCCGCAGGCGATACCCAGTTGAACGTCACCGAGCACGATACCGGCGAAGAACGAGACCACCATGGGGCGGAACCAATAGAACGCTTCCCAGCACTGATCCATACCGCAGATCGCGCCCACGAGAAGCAGCAGAAGTCCCTGTACGAGTGTGATTTCCATGTTTCCCTCCAATTCACTTCCTACAGGTTTCGCTTGACGGCTAATTCACCTCCAAATGCTTTGAATCCATCCCTCCAGCGCACATATGTGCGAACTGCGCCTTATGCGTCGTACTTCTTGTCTCCGGGCGCGATTTGCACGAAGACGTGCGCGCCCATGGCCTTCATCGCCTCGAAATCAGCGATATCGTCATCATCGATGTAGACGTGCTGCTCGTGAAACACGCGCTTCCCTGCAGTGGCATGCATGTTGCCAATGTTGACTTCCTTGATGGGCACACCGCCCTCCATGAGCTTGCGCATTGAAGCGGGAGTGCTTGTAACGATAAAAATCTGCTGTGAGGGGCTCGCCTTGTGAATCACGTCAATGGTCTTTTGCAGGGTGAAGAATCGAATGCCAACGCCCGCCGAATCCGCCGTCATCTTCATGAGTGACTTCTGGATCTCGTCATTCGCGCAGTCATCGTCGGCTACGACGATGAGGTTCGCACCCGTTGCGCCAACCCAAGAACAACCGACTTGCCCATGAACGAGACGGTTGTCGATTCGAGCGAGCTTGATGCTAGGTTCCGCCATGTTTCCTCCTCGAACGCGATGCGGTAAACAGGCCCGTACCTTACAAAGACTTCGAATCATGCCTTATCTTGATTGACTTGTCTTGTAATGTATTGCCTGTTTGATATGAGGATATCACCATCGCACTCTCAGCTAGGATTCATGCACTTTTATCTGGTAGATGGGGTTATTTTACCGGCAAGCGCACATGACTTGCATCTTGTATTATCTTGTATTATCTTAGTGGATTCGTGAGCAACAGGCTCACTAGAGCGCAAACGAA
>CAUWJA010000032.1:0-10231 GCA_963558905.1 uncultured Eggerthellaceae bacterium | reverse complement strand
CGCGAACGGTTGCGCGAACAGTTAGGCGAACAGTCTGCTACAATGGACCCGACGAAAGGGGTCCCCATGATAGACAGCGAGCTCATTTCGGATGCGTCCAGCCTTGCACGCGCCGTGGAATTGATGCGGACGATCGGCAAAGACACGCAGGCCTACGAGGTGAAACATCCCGCAAAGCCCTTCCCAAAGACATCGGCGAAACCATCTCCGCCTTCTCGAACGGTTCGGGCGGATACATCATCTGCGGCCTTTCGGAAAAAGACGGATTCACGCCCATCGCGGGCTTCGACGCGCAGTCCGTGCATGATTCCCTTCTGGAAACCTGCAACACCAAGATGACGCCGCCCGTACGGCCGGACGTGCGCATCATGCCCTTCGAGGGCGCACAGGTCGTGGTCGCCTACATCCGGGAGATGCTGCCCGTCGACAAGCCGTGCTACATCACCGCCTCCGACAAGTACCACGGATCTTACATCCGCACCGGCGACGGCGATCAGCGCCTCTCCGAATATGAGGTCGACAGGCTTCTCGATGAGCACCGCCAACCCCGGTTCGACGGGGAAATCGTCGCCGACGCAACGATCGACGAACTCGACAAAGCCCTGCTCTCCGGCCTGCTCGCCAAGGAACGGGCCGACCATCCGCGCAACTTCGCCAAACTCACAGATGAAGAAGCGATCTTGCAGCTCAATATCGCGAAACGGGATGCAGACGGAACTTTGAGGCCCACGCTTGCGGGCCTGCTGGCGCTCGGCACGCACCCGCAGCACCACTTCCCCAGGCTTAACGTCTCCTTCGCCGCATATCCCGGCACGGACAAATCCGAGGTCAGCATCTCGGGGGCGCGGCTTCTGGACTCGCTTACCGTGATCGGCCCGATCCCGTACCTGGTGGCGGACTCGATCTCGGCCGTGCGAAGGAACATGCGCACGGGAGCCGTTATCGACGGCGCCTTCCGCAAAGACGTCCCCGATTACCCGATCGTCGCGCTGCGCGAGGCAATCGCCAACGCCCTGATGCACAGGGACTACTCCCCCCTGTCGCAAGGGACGCCCGTCCATATCGACATGTTCGCCGACAGAATCGAAATCTCGAATCCGGGCGGCTTGTACGGAACCATGACCCTCAACATGCTGGGAAAGCAGCACGGAAGCTCTTCGCGCAACCAGTTCCTCGCGTCGATCCTCGAAAGCACGCCGGCGGAAGACGGCGGATTCGTCGTTGAGAATCGCGGCACCGGATACCGGGCGATCGAGTCCGAACTCGCCGCGGCGCTCATGCCTGCGCCGATTCCGAAGAACACCGTGAGTTTCTTCTCCCTGACGTTCCAGAAGCGCAGGGTTGCCGAAAGCGAACAGAACACCTGCGCGAGCGACACCGTGCGGGCCGTCGTACTGGACCTGCTCTCGAAACGGGAATCCATCACCGCCGCCGAGGTGGTCCGTGCATCCGGCAAATCGAAAACGACCGTTGCCAAGTACCTCAATGAGATGATCAAGGTAGACAGGACGATCGAGCCCATCGGCTCCGCGAGCAGCAAACGCCGTTATCGGCTTTCCACATCGCCGCGACGGCAATGACGGCACCGCCGACATGGTGGAAACTTGGCGAAGGCCGCGGAACCGACCGCGGCCTTCAACTGTTCGCGCAACTGTTCGCCTAACTGTTCGCCTAACTGTTCGCGCGAACGGTTGCGCGAACAGTCTGACCGAAACGACGGGAAAACGCCTACAGCGAGGCGCTCCAGCGCTCGATGCGAGCGAGCGCTTCCTCCAGAACTTCGTTCGAAACGCAGTACGACAGACGCACGAAGCCCTCGGCACCGAAACACGTGCCGGGCACAAGACCCACGCCGGCCTCGCGGATCAGGCGCTCGCAGAATTCCTCCGATCCCATGCCGAAGCGCGCGATCGACGGGAACACGTAGAATGCGCCGCGCGGCTCGACCAGGTCGAATCCGGCTGCGCGCAAGCGCGCCACCACCGAGTCCCGTCGGATGCGATAGGTTTCCAGCATGTCATCCGGACTCGTCAGCAGAGCACGGACGGCCGCGGGCTGCAGGAAATTCGGCACGGAGGACACCATGTATTGGTGGGCCTTCTGGATATGCTCCTTCACGGGCCGCGCGGCGGCAAACCACCCCAGGCGCCAGCCGGTCATTGCCCAGGGCTTCGAGAAGCTGTCCACGACCACGATCCGATCGCGCAGATCGGCATGGCTGACGGCGAATCGCGGATACGACGCCGCGGCTGATCCGCTTTCTCCTTCCGATGCGTACACCAGCCGGTTGTACACATCGTCGCAGATCACGAACATGCCCGTCTCGCGGGCGACATCCGCAACGGCGGCAAGCGTCTGGTTTCCGTACACGCAGCCCGTAGGGTTGTTGGGCGATGTGAGCACGATCGCCTTCGTCTTCGCCGACATGACGGCGTCAAGCTGCGCGCGGTCGAATTCAAACCCGGTCGCACACGTATCCAACGCCACGGGCACCCCGCGGCACATGCGGACGATGGCGTCGTAAAGGCCGAACGCTGGTGTGGGGATGATGACCTCATCGCCTGGTTCCAGCAGCGAAAAGAGCGTGGCGAACAGAGCTTCGGTAGCCCCCACGGTCACAATGATCTCATCGGGCGCATACTCGAGACCCTGACCGGCCATGTATTCGGATATCGCCTGCACCAGATACGGCTCACCGTTGTTTGCCGGATAATGCGTGCACCCCTCTGCAAGCGCCTCAGGCACACAAGCGCTCACCGAAGATGGCGTATCGAATTCAGGTTCGCCCAATGTCAGCAGCAGGCACCCTGGTGTCGCCTTCGCCAAAGCGTTGAACCTGCGAATACCCGAAGTCTGAACGGCATCAAGAGCGGAATTCATGTGGAGCATGCAATCCTGCTTTCATACATGGAAGCGGCCGCACGAGGCGGCCGCATTCGAAACCTTTTCTCGTGCGTCCCGCGGGGGGTTCGCCTAGTCGCCGAACTCCTGACCGAAAACGGGAGCCGGCAGGGCCTCGATAGCCTCCCGGGCAGCCGCTTGCAGGCAGTCAGCCCCCAACTGCTGCGGATCGCGCTGCGCCATGGGAATGTAGTCGCGCACACCGCCGGTCTTTTTGTAGGCGGGCCTGATGATGCGCTTGCCGGAAACTATCTCCTCAAATCGGTGCGCCGCCCAACCCGTCATGCGAGCGCAGGCGAACAGCGGAGTGAGCATCTCGTCGGGAATGCCCAGCGTACGATACACGCATCCGCTGTACAGGTCCACGTTGGCGCAGATATCCTTGCTCTTGCCTTTCGCCGCCAGAAGCTCCGGCGTCACGCTTTCGATGATCTCGAGCAAACGGAAGTCCGCCTCGGCTTCGGTTCCCGTCACCAATTCGCGAGCGTACTTCTTCAGGATCACCGCACGGGGATCGGACAGGGTATAGACGGCATGCCCCATGCCGTACACAAGACCCGTGCGGTCATAGGCCTCCTTGTTCACGATGCGACGCAGGTAGTCCGCCACCTGGCCTTCATCGGTGATATCCGCCACGTGCTCCTTGATGTCGGCGGTCATGCACAGCGTCTTCATGTTCGCTCCGCCATGGCGAGCACCCTTCAGGCTGCCGATGGCTCCGGCATATGCGGAATACGGATCGGTGTCAGAACTGGTCAGCGTGCGGCATGTGAACGTGGAGTTGTTGCCGCCGCCATGCTCGGCATGCAGCATGAGCATGATGTCGAGCATCTTCGCCTCCGCGTCCGTGAACGAACGGTCGGGGCGCAGCATGGACAGGATGGTCTCGGAGGTGGACTGCCCTTCGATGTAATGATGGATGAACATGCTGTCGCCGTGGAATTTGTCACGCATGACGTGATACGCCAGCACCATGATGCGCGGCAGACGGGAAATCAGCGAGATGGCCGTGTCTATCTCATGCTCGGATGAACGGTCTTCGGCGTCGGGATCGAAGGCGTAGAGCTGCAGCACGCTGCGCGATAGACAATTCATGATGTCGCGCGTGGGCGGCTTCATGATGTAGTTGGCCGTGAAGCCGTCGGGCAGATCGCGGGCGGCATCCAGCATCGAGCGGAAGGAGCGGAACTGCTCCGGCGTAGGCAGATCGCCCGCAAGCAGCAGATACGCCACCTCCTCGAATCCGAAGCGGTTTTCCGCCGCTACGCTGTCCACCAGGTCATACAGGTTGTATCCGCGGTACGTCAAGCGCCCCTCGTCGGGCACTTTGTCTCCGTCGAACACGATATAGCCGTGGACATTCGAGATATTGGTGACACCGGCCACGACGCCGGTTCCGTCGGCGTTGCGAAGGCCGCGCTTCACATCGTGCTTGCGGTAATACTCCGGATCGACCGAATTCACGGTTTCGAAATCCCGGTACAGCGGCAAATCGGATTTCTCAATCATGCAGTGCTCCTCTTTCGCGGGGATTCGCCATGTTCAGGCATGGCGGGGTCAAACGATGCGGTGCCGGGCGCCGGCCGATGCGGCAGATGCTCCGGCGCTACCCGATACGGTGCGCGAACAGACCGCTGCGCAGCTTGGGCTCGAACCATGTCGATTTCGGCGGCATCAGCAAGCCCGCGTCGGCCACGGACAACAGCTCGTCGATGCCGGTGGGAAACATCGCGAACGCAACGGCAGGACCGCGGTCGCCGGCTTCAGCGGAATAGGCGTCCGCGCGGCGCTGCAGCGCCTTCGGACCGAAGATGCCGCCAACAAATTCAATACGGGAATCCGTCCGAGGATCGGCGATGCCCAAGACAGGCGCCAGCACGCGCTCTTGGAGGATGGACACGTCAAGGCCGGCGACGGGATCATCGCTCAGCACTTCTTCACGTGCGCCGAGGCCGTACCAGATGCCATCAAGGTACATGCCGACAGCACCCTTGTCGATAGGCTCCAGCGGAGCAGCCTGCGTGTGCAGGATCTCGTAGCTTTCATCGAGTGCGGCCAGGAATTCCTCCACGGTCATCCCGCCGAGATCGCGGACAACGCGGTTGTACGGCATGATGTCCAGCTGCTCCGCAGGAAACAGCACCGACATGAAGTAATTGAACTCCTCCGTGCCGTCATAGCCGGGGTTTTGCTCCCGACGCATCTTCCCAACCTTGACAGCCGATGCCGCCCTGTGGTGTCCATCGGCGATGTACGCGCATTCCACCTGGGCAAACTCCTGCGTGAAACGCTCGACCAGCAACGGCTCGGCCATGCGCCACACGCGATGCGTGACGCCGTCTTCGGCCGTGAACGCATACAGAGGCGTCGTGGTGCGCATGGAATCGACCAGTATGTTGATCTCGGGGCGGCCGCGGTAGGCCAGGAAAATGGGGCCGGTCTGCGCGTCGAGCGCATCGATGTGCCGGATGCGGTCGGCCTCTTTGGCGGCCAACGTGTTCTCATGCTTCTTGATGATGCCCGCATCGTAGTCGTCGATGGAGCAGCATGCCACGAAGCCGGTCTGGGTGCGCCCATCCATGGTCAGTTCGTACAGGTAGAAGCAGGGCTTCTCATCCTGGACGAACGTGCCGTCGGCGATCCATCCATCGAAAACACGGCGGGCATGCGCGTACACCTCGTCGGCATACATGTCCGCATCGGGCGGAAATGCCGTCTCGGGACGGTCGATGTTCAGAAACGACAACGGGCGGTCGGCCACGGCTTCGCGGGCTTCAGCACGACCGTAGACGTCATACGGCAAGGCGGCCACCTGGGCGGCCACCTTGGCATTCGGTCGGATTGCTGCAAACGGCTTAGTTAACACAGTGCGTCTTCTTCCCGGTCTCAAGATAGTCTTTGATTTCCTGCACCGCCATGATAGCGCAGTTGTCTTCGGCCTCGGCGGTTGAGGCGCCCAGATGAGGCAGAACAATGGCACGCTGCATGGCCATGACGGCGGAATTGGCGAAGTCGGTCACATAACGTGAAATCTTGCCGGACTCCAACGCCTTCGCCATCGCGGCATCGTCAACCAGCGTATCGCGCGAGAAGTTCAGGAACACCGCGCCGTCTTTCATCTGGGCGATCGCGCCTGCATCGATCATCCCTTTGGTGGATGCGGTTGCGGGCACGTGGATGGTGATGTAGTCGGCCTCCCCGAACACGTCGGCCAATTCGGTCGTGAACTTCATGTCAGGCGAAATCGCCGCAGCGCCTTCGGGTTTGACGAACGGATCGTAGCCGACAACCTTCATGCCCAGTGCTTCCGCAGCGCCCACGACCAGGCGCCCGATGGCACCCAGGCCGATGACGCCCAGCGTCTTGCCGAAGATCTCTCCGCCGGCGAACTGCTTCTTCGCCTTTTCAGCGGCTTTGCCCACCTGCGGGTCTTCCGCATTGGCGCGGCACCAGCCTATTCCACCCACCACATCGCGCGCAGCAAGCAGCATGCCGCACAGTACCAATTCCTTGACAGCGTTCGCATTCGCTCCCGGCGTGTTGAATACGGGCACGCCGCGGGCGGCAAGCTCATCGAGCGGAATGTTGTTCACGCCGGCCCCGGCACGGGCCACGGCCTTCAGGCCATCGGGCAGCTCCATGCCGTGCATGTCGGCGCTACGCACCAGAATCGCGTCGGCCTGCA
This sequence comes from uncultured Eggerthellaceae bacterium, assembly GCA_963558905.1. GTDB lineage: Bacteria > Actinomycetota > Coriobacteriia > Coriobacteriales > Eggerthellaceae > Slackia. The sequence continues at coordinate 3,645 of CAUWJA010000032.1, read as the reverse complement.
TGACGTCATCGGTCAACTCATATCCTTCGCCCAAAAGCGCCAGGCCCTTTTCTGAAATGTTGTTGAGGCAGCAGATCTTGTAAGCCATGGGTTCCACACCTTTCACTGCGCGGCCCGTTGTCCGCGACGGTTCACCTGTTTCCGCAGGCCGCTCCAACTGCAGCCGCGGGGATTTTCACCTTGTTCTGCTTTCCGAAACGAACGGGCGGCACCCGGCCGCCCGCTTGAGCGCAGCTAGTTCGCTGCGTTGTCCGATTCGAACTTCTTCATGAAGTCCACCAAGGCGGCAACGCCCTCCAACGGCATGGCGTTGTAGATGCTCGCACGCATGCCGCCGACGCTGCGATGGCCCTTTATATTCTCCAGGCCCGCAGCCTTCGCTTCGGCGATGAATCGCGCGTCGAGCTCCGCATCGCCCGTGACGAAGGGCGCGTTCATGATGGATCGGTCCTCTTTGCGGGCAGTGCCGCTGAACAGGTCGCTCTCATCCAAGAAATCGTAGAGCAGCGCGGCCTTCTCCTCATTGCGGGCCTTCATGGCCTCAAGGCCGCCGATGCCCTTGAGCCACTGGAACACCTTTCCGCATATGTAGATGCCGTAACACGGCGGCGTGTTGTACAGCGACTTCGCATCGGCATGCGTTTTGTAGCGCAGCATGGTGGGCGTGCCCGGCAGCACCTCCTCGCGCACCAGATCGTCGCGGATGATGACGATGGTCACGCCGGCGGGACCCACGTTCTTCTGCACACCGCCGTAGATGATCCCGTAGTCGGCCACATTCACCGGTTCGGAGAGGAAGCACGACGACACGTCGGCGACCAGGGGTTTCCCTTTGGTGTCGGGAAGCGTGCGGAAGCGCGTGCCCGTAATGGTTTCGTTCTGGCATATATAGACGTAATCCGCATCCGGGGACACCTGCAAAGCGTCCACATCGGGCACGGCTGAGAAATTGACGCTTTCACTGGACGCTATGGCGCGGGCGTCGCCGTAGAGCTTCGCCTCTTTCCACGCCTTCTTCGACCATGAGCCGCTCACCACATAATCAGCTGCACCGCCGAGCATGAGGTTCATGGGGATCATGGCGAACTGGGTGGACGCACCGCCCTGCAGAAACAGCACGCGGTAGTTTTCGGGGATGCCCATCAGCTCGCGCAGATCAGCCTCGGCGGTTTCGATAATGGACTGGAACGGCTTAGATCGATGGCTCATCTCCATGACGGACATGCCGCAGCCCCTGTAATCGAGCATTTCATCCGCAGCCTGCCTGAGCACTTCCTCCGGCAGCACCGCCGGTCCTGCGGAGAAGTTGTACACCCTTGCCATGCCGACGACCTCCTTTTCCGTTTCGTCCAATTGCCTTGCGTCGATGCGCCATCGACCAGCAGCCGCCTTGGCGGAGCGGATGACAGCGATTCTTTCATTGTACGCGGAATAGATGAGCACTTTATCACAATGCAGCGTTAAAGCACAAAAGCAGGGTAAGCGGCTCAGTGATTGCCTATGCGAAAATTTTTTTTTTACATCTGCTGTCCTCGTTCCCATGTCTCAGTTTCCTTTACGGGTTCGATTTTTTATTAATGGCCTTTTCTTATATGCACGGTGCTCATTTTTACGTGAACATCGACCTTGGATACGGTCCGTACAATAGCCGGCAAGGGGCATGAAGGCATGTCCGCCAGCGCATCAAACGCTGGACAAACGAGCAGAGGGGGGAATATGAACGAAAACACGCTCAATGGAGAATCCACTGCAGGAGTGAGCCGACGCAATTTCCTCAAAGGGATTGCCGCCACGGGTGTCGTAGCCGCCACTGGTGCTGCGCTTGTCGGCTGCGGCCAGCCCAATCAGCAGGAGGAAGCAGCCGATCCGGACGCTGAAGCCCGTGCGGCATACGAAGCAGAAGCCGCTCCCATCGAGCCGGTCGATGCACCTGAATCCTGGGATTTCGAAACCGATGTCGTCATCGTCGGATCAGGTGGCGGCGGACTTGTTGCCGCATGCCGCCTTGCGAAAGCGGGCAAAAGCGTCATCGTTCTGGAAAAGGAGCCGCAGACCGGTGGTGCCTCGCGATATTCCGGACACCTCGTCAACGTTGGCGGAACCAAAATCGCCGAGCAGATGAAGTGGGCTTGGCCGAGCTATCCCTACGATCCGGCAGCAATCACCGAATATCTCAACGTCACGTGGGATATGACCGCCGAAAGCGAACTTGTCCGCGAGATGCTCGTCCAAGGACCGAAATGATTCGACTGGATGGATAGCGACCTTGAAATCCCCTGGGAGCCGTTCAGCGACAAATTCCCCGCTGGCGCCCAAGCGCTCCACATGAAGGGACAGATCACCCCGAATAACGGCATCAAGATCAACGACCGTACGCTGACGCACCTCACCGAGCTAGCCACCGAACTGGGCGCTGACATCCATCTTTCCACTCCCGCCGCAGCGCTGGTCATGGAGAACGGAACCGTTGTCGGCGTGAAGACCAAAGACGACGCAGGCAATGAACTGTACTTCCACGGCAAAGACGCCGTTCTGCTTACCGCCGGCGGTTTCGAAATGAACCGAGCCATGCTTGAAAAGTGGATCGGACCTGCGATGCGCGGATTCGCCAACGTCCCCTGCCCGCCCTGCAACACCGGCGAATGCATCCGCATGGGCCTGGGTGCTGGGGCGGACATGTCGGGCATCGAATCAGCGCACGCATACGACGGCGGAGTCTGGTGGGAGGACTACGGCAAGTACGATACGCGCATGACGGCCCATATCAACAAAGACGGAAACCAGGCTGTCCGCCAACCCTGGCTGCGCATCAACAACCGTGGCGAGCGCGTGCCTTATCTGAGCTTCGACTACATCCAGTATCCCTATTCGCCCACGGGCGGCGTCATGATCCACGGCCTCACCGACCAGGCAGCGCTTGAGGCCGCTCAGCCCGATGGCAAAACCTATGTTGTCTTCGACTCGAAATACGAAGACCTGGTCACCAGCAACTACTTCAAGCAGGGCATTTGCCGCGTCGGCAAGATCATCCCCGACGACGATCCCCTGATCGACCGCGTCCCTGAGTTCCAACGCGACTGGCGAACCGGATTCCAGCAGATGCTCGATGCCGGCGTCGTCAAAAAATGCGACACCCTTGACGAACTCGAGGAAGCACTGGGACTCGGCAAAGGAATCCTCACCGATGCCGCGAAGAAATGGAACGATGCTTGCGCAAAGGGCGAAGACTACCTCGAAGTCTACCCGTACGATCCCTCTTGGCTGATCGAGCTCAGCACGCCTCCGTATTATGGATGCGCAATCGGCGCGAACGTCTTCACCACCAAGGCGGGTCTGCGCGTAAACACGAAGATGCAGGTTCTCAACACTGATGGCTCGGTGATTCCCGGCCTGTACGCGGGCTGGCACACCGCCGGCGGCTCGAATGGCGAATACGTGACCACCGCTCATCCGTTCGGAGGTCCCTTCGGCGACGTCGGCCTTTCCTTCCTGGGAGGTTACATGGCCGCTGCGGGCATTGCGGGCATCGAATAATACGACATTTCGCTTGCCGGGTACACACCCCTCCGTGAGCCTGGCCGTACATGATAGGGGCGCGAATACGCGCCCCTATCGCTACTCCCTATGCATGCTTTCCACGGTATC
>CAUWJA010000031.1:0-10474 GCA_963558905.1 uncultured Eggerthellaceae bacterium | reverse complement strand
GGCGGTGCTGTGACCAACAACTCGAACACCAGCTCTTTGATCCGCAACGACGGATCCATGGAGATCACAGGCGGCGAAATCACCCAGATGAAGTTCAATGCCGTCAAAAACGATATAGGCACGTTGGTCATCTCCGGCGGCACCATCACCTCCGGTGACCAGGCCCTGCAGAACTGGTCCGATGCCACCATCACGGGCGGCATGCTCAACGGTTCCGTATACACGTGGGCCATGAACGGCGCTCCCGAGGGATACCAGTTCATCACCACCATCACGGGCGGCACCATCAACGGCGACGTTGCGGCGGTCAACTACGACGGCTCCGACGCCTTGGCTCATGTGGTCGTCTCCGGTCCCGCCCAGATCAACGGCGATGTGGCTGCCTATGACCGCAGCAGCGGCACCATGCAGCCTGCAGAAAACGGAAACGGTCTGCTGATCGAGATTTCCGACGGCTCCTTCGCCGGCAAGGTTGATGCGGACTTCGTGGTCCCCGGCTCGGGTCTGCAGTTGGACGAAGAGGGCAACCTGGTCGTCATTGAGGCGAAGCTGATCTTCGCGTCCGACAAGGTCGTCGACGGCGTGCTGACCTACGATGTGGCAGCCGGCAAGGCGTTCACCGAGTCCGATCTGCTGGCGCTGGTCGGCATGAATGTCGATACCGCGAAAAGCGGTTACGTCATCTCTGTCGACACGGCCCAGCTTGAAGCGCTGAACAAGGCCATTGCCGCCAAGGATACTTCTGCTGTGTACACGTTCGAATTCACCGCTGCCAAAGATGATGCCCGGGTCTTCGCCGAAGGCGATGGCGTCGAGCCTCTGACGCTGACCGTCAAGCTGACCGATTCGTCTGTCCCCGGCACTGGTGACGGCTCGGATGAGGGTCCGGATGATGGCACGGACGGGGGTTCCGACCAGGAGGGCACCGACGGTTCCGGTGATGCCGGGAAGGACAATCTGCCTGCCACGGGCGACGCAGCTTCCGGTGCTGCAGCTGTTGCCGGCGCCGCTGCGCTGTCTGCCGTTGCAGCCGGTGCATGCGCGCTGAAGCGTCGCGAACAAGATTAGCGGAATGCCCTGATGGGGGCTGAGCCCCCATCAGCAACAAGGCAAAACAAGAGAAAGGCCCCGGCAAGGGGCCTTTCTCTTTGTGCCCCGGCGGGAGGGGGATCCGCCGGAGCTGTCAGCAATCATGCACTGCGGAGGAGAATCGCAGGCATGCGGGTTTGCGGCTGCCGAAGGTCATCGGATGGCCCTGTCGGCGTTCGATGCGTGCGCAGGAGCGGTCTTTATGCAGAAGATGAAATACCAAAGGTGAAACACCCAGACCGAAGCCATGATGATTCGCGGTATGAGCAAACCGTCCATCAGGAGAAAGCCGGCGACCATGAGCGCGGTGACGCCGGTGAGGACAACGGCCTTGCTCCGTAGGGGCATGGATTTGCTCTCCATGAACGGCTTGAGGTGCCGCCGATGGAATCCGGAGTTCGTGAACCACGTATGCAGTCTATTCGAACCTTTCGCCAAACAGAAAGCGGTGGCCATGTAGAGCGGGACGGTGGGGATCACGGGAATCACGGCACCTGCGGTTCCGACTGCCAAGCATGTGCATCCGAGAGCGGTCCATGTCGGCTTTCCAATTTTTCCCATCTGCATCCTTTCGGAATCTCGAACCGGTCTCCCTACGGTCTTTCAGCGTCGTTATCAACATGAATGGCAATAATAAAGATAACCCTGTCTAACTTTATGTTAAACTAGGTTAACTTTGATTGCCGAGGCAGTCAAGCATGTTTTTCAAAAGAAGATCCAAGGGGGATTTCAATGTTTGATAAACGTCTGTTCGCACTTGTCGATGGCGTCGGTGCGCTCGTGGCCGTAGCCGTTGCGCTCAAATGGGTCGCATTGGCGGCGGATATCGTGCTCATCGTTTCCTTGGGGCTGTTCATCCAAGGGGCTTTGCTGGGTATCGGCGCCTTCACCGATGTTTCTGCAAGCGTACTGTTCGGCATGGCGTCGATGGAGGCCCCGGCAATGCTCGGAATATGCGCCTTGGCCATTGCCGTGCGGTTTGCGGCCGCCGTGGGGGCTCAGCGGGCAAGCAGCGCCGCGTCCGGGCGTGCGAAGAAAAGCATCCGCCGCAAGGTGTACGGGAAGCTTCTTCGCTTAGGTCCCGCTTATGTCGAACGGATTCCCAGCAGCCAGGCGGTGCAGATCGGCGTCGAGGGGGTTGAGCAGCTGGAGGTGTATTTCGGATCGTATCTGCCCCAATTCTTCTACGCGATTCTCGCGCCCGTCACCTTGTTCGCGTTCCTGGCGCCGCTCTCGTGGCAGGCTGCCGTGCTTCTGATCGTGTGCGTGCCGCTCATCCCGTTGTCGATTGCCATGTTCCAGACGCTGGCGAAAAAAGTGATGGGGCGGTATTGGGGCAGTTATCTTGACCTGGGAGGAAGCTTCCTGGAAAACATCCAGGGGCTGACCACGCTCAAAATCTATCGGGCCGACGGGGCTCGCCATGATCTGATGAACAGCCAGGCGGAGACGTTTCGGCGTGACACCATGCGCGTGCTCAGGATGCAGCTCAACTCGATCACCATCATGGACATGCTGGCATATGGCGGCGCGGCTGCGGGCGTGTGCATGGCGCTGTGGCAATTCATGGATATGGAAATCGGATTTGCGGCGGCGTTTTCCATCGTGTTCTTGTCGGCCGAGTTCTTCCTGCCCATGCGTTCATTGGGATCGCTGTTCCACACTGCCATGAACGGCATGGCCGCCGCGGAGCGCATGTTCTCCCTGCTGGCGCTGGATGAACCGAAAACCGCAGGTCGGAGCATCGATGGCCTGCCGTGCGAGCTGGCAGCCGAAGGTGCGGGGTACAGCTATGACGGGCGCCGCCGCGTTCTGGATAAGGTTGGTTTCCATGCCGGCCCCGGTCATCTGACGGCTATCGTGGGTGAAAGCGGATCGGGCAAATCGACGCTTGCCGGGATATTCGCGGGCCGCAATGCGCGCTATGACGGGAACGTGAGCGTATGCGGTGTGCCATTGGCGGAAATCGACCGGGCGTCGCTTTCCAAGGCGTTTGTCTCCGTGGGTTATGACAGCGTGCTGTTTTCGGGAACGTTGAGGGACAATCTGCTCATGGCCGACCCGGATGCATCTGACAGTCGTCTGCAAGATGCTCTCAGCGCGGTGCGCATCTGGGACTTCGTCTGCGCATCCGGCGGGCTTGAGATGGAGCTTGCCGAAGGGGCGTCCAATCTTTCAGGCGGGCAGCGCCAGCGCATTGCGATGGCGCGGGCCCTGGTGGCCGATGCTCCCATGTACCTGTTCGATGAGGTCACCTCGAACGTGGATGCTGAAAGCGAAGAAGCCATCGTGTCGGCCATCCGGAAGCTCGCGGATGCGGGCAAGACGGTGACGGTCATATCGCATCGGCTGAGCAGCATCGAAGATGCCGATGCCATCTATGTCATGGAAGACGGACACGTTGCCCAGCATGGAACCCATGCGCAGCTCATGGCTCAGGCGGGTCCGTATCGCCGCATGGTTGAGCAGCAGCGGGAACTTGAGCGCATCGCCGGCGGCGAGGCGGCGCATCCCATGCATACCGAAGAAGATGCGGCCCCCATGCCGCAGGCAGGCGAGGGCGATGCTGCCGTCGGCGATGCCGGCATCGGCGGTGCTTGCGGCGGGCATTCTGCCGGCAGGCAGGCGGAAAACCGTAGGCCGTCGGCTGCGAGAACCATGGCCCGCATGCTGCGCCTCGTCGGTCCGTTGGCGGGGTTCATGGCCCTTGCGGTGCTGCTGGGAGCGGCAGGGTTCGTCGCCTCAATGCTTGTCACGGTGGCCGGCGCGGCCGGCATGGGCGCGGTCTTGGCGGGTTCGGCCATCCCCTTCGGCGTGGCGGCGTCAGTGGTCGCCGTCTCGGCAGCTGTGCGCGGACCGCTCCACTACGGCGAGCAGATATGCAACCACTACATCGCCTTCAAGCTGCTGGCTCTTATCCGCGACAAGGTGTTCGCGGCCCTTCGCCGTCTTACGCCGGCCCGTTTGGAAGGGCGCGGCAAGGGCGATCTGATGTCGCTTGCCACCTCGGACATCGAGCTACTGGAAGTGTTCTACGCCCATACCATCTCGCCGGTTCTGATAGCGGGCGTCATGGCGGTGCTCATCGCAGCGGTCCTGTGGATGCAGTCGCCCTGGTTCGCGCTGCTGGCTCTCATCCTGTACCCCCTCATCTCGATAGCGGTTCCCGTGGCGGGATCGCGGGCCTGTTCGATGCTGGGTCGAAGCCAGCGCGACGCCGTCGGATCCATGAACGCATTCATGCTTGAAAGCCTGCGCGGGCTGGGCGAGACGATCCAATACGGCTGCGAGGCGAAGCGGACCCGCGAGCTGGATGATCGGATGGACGCCCTTCAGCGGCTTTCGACGCGCCTGCAGATGCGCACGGCGGCAACGGATGCGGTGACCGATGGAATCGTGCTGGCAGGCATCGTGGCAAGCGCGATGCTCGGATCGGTTCTGTTGAGTGCGCATGCCATCGATGCAGTGCAGTTCATGGTGGCGCAGGCGGTGGCCATGTCCGGGTTCGGGCCGTTTCTGGCCGTCTCGAAGCTCGGCACCGGCTTGCAGCAGACGATCGCGTCCGGCGACCGCGTCATCGAGCTTTTGGAAGAGCGGCCGGTTGTAGACGAGGTCGAGGGCGGCGCCTCCTTGCATGGATTCGAAGGCGCCCGCGCCGACAGCGTCTCGTTTTCCTATGGCGGATGCCGGGTGCTCGAAGATGTCGCCCTGGAGGTGAGGCCCGGACGCGTGGTCCAGATATGCGGCCGCAGCGGCTCGGGCAAATCAACCCTCTGCAAGCTGCTCATGCGCTTCTGGGATCCGGAAAGCGGCACGGTGTCGGTCAACGACGTCGATCTGCGCGGGGCGAACACGGCTGACCTGCGGGACATCCAGTCCTACATGACGCAGGAAACCCACCTGTTCGCGGGGACGCTGCGGGAGAACATCGCGATGGCGAGACCCGGCGCAACCGATGCGCAGATCATGGATGCGTGCCGCAAAGCCTATGTGGACGATCTGGCGTCGCGTCTGCCGCAGGGACTCGATACCCAGGTCGGCGAGCTGGGCGGTTCGCTATCGGGCGGCGAACGCCAGCGGTTGGGTCTGGCCCGCGTGTTTTTGCATGACGCGCCGTTCGTGCTGCTCGATGAGCCCACGTCGAATCTGGATGCGCTCAGCGAAGCGCAGGTTCTCAAGGCGCTGTCCGAGCACCGGAAGGGAAGGGCATTGGTGCTGGTGAGCCATCGCGCATCGACGTCATCGCTTGCGGATGAGCGCATCACCGTGGAGCGGGGCCGCGTCTCCTAGGCGTCCGCCTCCTAGCCGCGATGATGCGCCCGGTCGCGCGCTGCGGCGCGGCTGTGGGCCTTCGCCTGCTCCTCTTCTTCTAGAAGCTTGCGGGCGAAGGCGATGGCGTCGTCGATGTTGGCGCGGAAGTGGTCTTCGCCGACCAGATCGACGAATCCTGCGCGCCTCATGGTCTTCATGGGCTGCTCGTTGGCGTGCGAGATGATCAGGCTCACGCCGTTTTCGTGGCAGTAGTCGTAGAGGTTCTCCAGCGCATTCATGCCCGAGGAGTCAAGCGAAGGCACGCCGCGCATGCGGATGATCAGGTACTTCGTGAATTCCTTGACCGATATGTCGCCGATGCGCTCGGTCATGCCGAAAAACATCGGGCCGTTGATCTCGTAGACGCGCACGCTCTTCGGCAGTTCGCGCAGATGCGTGACCTCGGAGTTCGCGTCGCAGTAGTACTGCCAACCCTTGACCTCGGTTTCTTCGCTGACCATCTTCATGAACAGGACCACGGTGATCAGCATGCCCACGGCAATGGCCGCCACCAGGTCCACGACCACGGTCAGGGCGAAGGTGATGAGCAGGGTGGCCACAGCGCCATGCGAAGCGGTCTTGCACAAGTGGACGAAGTTCCGCCAGCCCGACATGTTGTAGGCCACGTGCAGCAGGATGGCGGCGATGGTGGGCATGGGGATGTAGGCGGCATACGGCATGAGGAAGGCCAAGACCGCAAGAAGGACCAGGGCATGCGTCATGCCGGCGATGGGCGTGCGGCCGCCGTTTTTGACGTTGGCGGCGGTGCGGGCGATGGCTCCCGTCGCAGGGATTCCGCCGAACAGCGCGGATGCCATGTTGCCGGCGCCCTGGGCCACAAGCTCCATGTTGCAGCGGTGGTGCGAGCTGATCATCGAGTCTGCCACGACGCAGGAGAGCAGCGATTCGATTGCGGCGAGGATGGCTATGGTGATGCCGTTTGCGAGCTGCTCACGGAACAGGTCGACGCTGAGCTGGGGCAATTGGAATTCGGGCAAGCCGCTCGAGATGGTGTAGAGGTCGTCGATGGTATTCACATCCATATTGAAGACGGCCACCATTGCCACGCCGGCGACCAGCGCGATGAGCGAGCTGGGGATGCGGTCGTTGATGCGCGGCCACAGAAAGAGGATGGCCAGGCAGACGGTTCCCACCAGCGCCGCCTCCCAGTTGAATGTGGAGATGTTGGCGGCGATGGCCGAAAGCTTGTCCATGGTGCCCACCGTGGGCGTTCCTTCGGGGAAGGTCAGTCCGAGGAAGTCCTTCATCTGCCCGATGACCAGGGTAGCGGCAATGCCGGCGGTGAAGCCGGTGGTGATGGTGTAGGGGACGAAGCGGATGATGGCCCCGAGCTTGAACAGGCCCATCAAGATGAGCAATACGCCCGCGATGATGGTTGCGGCAACAAGGCCGTCCATGCCGTCGGTGGCGACGATGCCGGCCACGATGGCGGCGAAGGCGGCGGTGGGGCCGGAGATGTTCACGCGGCTTCCGCCCAAAAACGCGCTGAGGAACCCTGCGACGATGGCGGTGTAGAGTCCCTGCTCAGGGCCTACGCCCGACGCGATGCCCAACGCGATGGACAGCGGCAGCGCGACAACGGCGACCATGATGCCGGAAACGATGTCCTGCGGAATCTGGCGCTTGAGCTCCTCTTTGGGGGTGTGCTTGATGACGCTGAAGAGGATGGGCTTGATTTTGTCGCGTTGCATGGTTTCCCTTCGGGTACGACACGGCAAAACCGGCCAAAGCGCGCAAGGCCCTGGCGGTCTGTGCCGTAGCGGGGTCTGTTGTTGGTTGTGATTGGAACTTCAGAATTATACGCCGCCGAAGGCGCCTTGACAAAATAAACATCCCGGTATTGCGTCCACGTGCCCAAGGTGGCATGATTGCGGCGTTTGGCATGTTCTCGGTGCGCGCCCCGGCAGCGCACTGTCGGTTGGAAAGGCAGATATGGCGGCATCATCGCGCGCCCTCCGCGGTGCGATCATGGCCCTTGTAGGCGGTATAGGCTGGGGGTTCTCCGGCGCATGCGGACAATTCCTGTTCACGGGATACGACGTTGACCCGTTGTGGCTGTCGGCTGTGCGCATGACGGGTGCGGGACTGCTGCTGCTTGCCCTTTGCGCGTTTCGGCCCAAATGGCGCTCATCGCTGCGCGGCATGTTCGGTTCGCGTCCGGAGGTGGGGCGCCTGCTGCTGTTTTCCCTGGCCGGCCTCATGACGTGCCAGATCAGCTATCTATTCGCCATTAAATTCTCGAATGCGGGCACCGCCACCGTCCTGCAGTACATAGGCCCCGTGCTCATCGTCGTGTTCGTGTGCCTCCGCGGTGCGCGCCTGCCGCGTCTCCGCGAAGTGGCGGCCATCCTGTGCGTGCTCGCGGGCACGTTCCTTCTGGCCACGCATGGCGATCCGTCGAACATGGTGCTTTCGCCGGAAGGCCTGACCTGGGGTCTGCTTGCCGCGGGCGCCGTTGCACTGTACACGCTTCTGCCCATGGGGCTCATGGACCGCTGGGGTGCGGTTCCGGTGACGGCGTCGGCCCTGACCATCGGCGGCGTCCTGCTCTGCATCGCGTTGCGGCCCTGGGAGAATCCCCCTGCGCTCGATGCTGCCGGGCTCGCGGCGGTGGCGGCCATGATCGTGTTCGGCACGGCCATGGGATTCGCGCTCTACCTGCAGGGCGTGGCCGATATCGGCGCGTCGAAGGCCAGTCTCATCGCCAGCGTCGAAACCGTCTCCGCCACCGCCTTCGCCGTGTTGTGGCTGGGAACGGTCTTCGTTCCCATGGATTTCGTCGGCTTCGTCTTCATCATGGCCACGGTGCTCATCTTGATGGAGCGAAAGAAGGGCCGGTCCGCACCTGCATCCGCCGCGGTTTCGTCTTCATGATTCCGTTCCGTCCGCTGCGATAGGCGCGCACGCAGGCCGTGCAGCGCGCTTCTTCATGCCGAAGGCTTTGCGTGCGCCGTTGGATGCCAGGGCAACGCCGCCCGCGATGGCGGCGATCCCCGGCCCGGGCAGTATCAGCATGGGGACGCCGGCGGCGGCTATGGCCGTGCCTGCCGCCATCTGCGTCACGGCGCCGGCTTTCGTATCGGCGGCTTTGACGGCTGCCTGCATGGGACTGGCGGAAATCTCGCGTGCCGCCATGCCCCCGCCTTTCACTGCCGCCTGCGCCACCATGGCGGCGCTGCGCGCCAGATGCCCCAATCCCGAAACGACGTTTTTCGCGGTTTCGGCTGCCTGGTCGGCGGTATGGGCGCTGGTGGCGCGGCCGTTTGGATCGCCGATGCCTGCGTTGCGGATGCCTGCGTTGTCGATGCGGGCCATAAGGTCTCCTTCCGGATGCTGTGCCTGCCATGCGCGCCCGCCCGAAGGTGGTGCGGCCGGTGGCTTTCTCCGTCCAGTATGGAATGAATCGAAGCCCGATGGCGGAAATCGTTGCTGAGCGGAAACTTCTTGAATACCGCAACGTTTACTGGCGTACGCCTGCGCGAGTGCTACACTTAGCGCGTTTGACCGCCTGCAGGCGCTGCATGCGCCGGTGGCGGCGTGATAATCGGAAGGAAACCATATGGCACGTTTATTCGGAACCGATGGCGTCCGCGGTGTGGCCAACACCGAGCTTGACTGCCAGCTTGCATACCGCCTGGGTCAGGCGGCGGCCGTTTTCATGGGCAAGACGATCGTGGTGGGAAAGGATACCCGCAAAAGCGGCGACATGCTGGAGGCGGCCGTTGTGGCCGGTGTGACCAGCGCGGGCGGCGATGCTCTGCTCGCCGACATCATCCCTACGCCCGGTGTGGCGTTGCTCACGCGAGAGCTGCGCGCAGACGGCGGCATCGTCATCTCGGCGTCGCACAATCCGCCCGAGTACAACGGCATCAAGTTCTTCGACGCGCAAGGCTACAAGCTGCCCGATTCCGTCGAAGATGAAATCGAGGGCTTCATCACCGCAGGCGGACTTGAAGGCGCGGTCGCCCGTGCGCTCGAGCAGGGCCAGGAGGCCAGCATGCCGGTGGGCGATGGTGTGGGTGTTGCCATCCCCCTCGAGGACGCATGCGCCATCTACATCGACCACGCGGTCGAATCCATCAAAGCCCAGGGCATAGACTTTTCCGGCATGCGCATAGCGTTGGATGCGGGCCATGGGGCGTCGTCTCTGACCAGCGCGCCGGCTCTTGAGGCGCTGGGCGCTGAGGTCACGGTCATCAACGATGACTTCGACGGCACCGATATCAATGTGAACTGCGGTTCCACCCACTTGGGTCCGCTGTCCGATCTCATGCGCGAAACCGGCGCCGATGTGGGCATCGCGCACGACGGCGATGCGGACCGCGTCATGCTGATGGCGCCCGATGGCACCGAAATCGATGGTGACATGGTCGAGGCGGTGTGCGCGCTTGACATGAAGCAGCGCGGATGCCTGCCGCATGATACGGTGGTCACCACGGTCATGGCCAACCTGGGGCTGACGCATGCCATGCGCGATGCGGGCATCGAAGTCGTCCAGACGAAGGTGGGCGATCGCTATGTGCTCGAGTGCATGCGCGAATACGGCTATGCCATCGGCGGAGAGCAGTCCGGGCACATGATCATGCTGGATTACAACTCCACGGGCGACGGCCTGATGACCGCATGCCAGTTCTTGGCCGCGGTGCGTCGCAGCGGCAAGACCGTCGAAGAGGCCATCAAGGTGATGACGCGTTTCCCCCAGACGTTGGTCAATGTGCGCGTCAAAGACAAGCATGCCCTTGAGGGCAACGAACCTATCAGCCAGGCCATTGCGGCGGCTGAAGCGCAGATGGGCGATTCCGGCCGCGTGCTGGTGCGCGTCAGCGGCACCGAGCCTCTGATCCGTGTCATGGTTGAAGCGGCGGACCTTCAGGTGGCTGACGAGCTTGCGCACCGCATCGCCGGCGTGGTCGAGGAGCAGCTCGGCTAGGCGCTGCATGCCGAAGGGGCGCTTCGGGCCGACCGTCGTGTCGCATTCAACACCGTTTTTTTGCCCGGTGGTCAAAAAAGCCCCCCAAGAGGCGGGCTTTGGGGGCCCAAGGGCCCCGTGGTG